>JACCSD010000217.1 GCA_013813185.1 Burkholderiaceae bacterium | reverse complement strand
TACAAGTCGCTGGTAGAAGCGCTTATGCACGCCGGCATCAACACGCGTACCAGGGTCAGGATCGCGTATCTCGACTCCGAGCAGATCGAGAGCGATGGAATGGCATTGCTCGACCGGGTCGATGCAGTGCTGGTACCGGGCGGGTTCGGCAGGCGCGGCACCGAGGGCAAGATTGCGGCGATCCGTCACGCGCGTGAGAAAAGCCTGCCGTACCTGGGCATTTGTCTTGGCATGCAATTGGCAACGATCGAGTTTGCGCGCAATGTGTGCGGGCTGGCGGACGCAAACTCGACCGAGTTTGATCCCGACACGCCGCACCCGGTCGTTGCGCTGATTACCGAATGGACGGATCGCACCGGTCGCATCGAGCGGCGCGACGCGCAATCCGACCTGGGCGGCACGATGCGGCTCGGCTCGCAGAAGTGCCCGGTCGAGCGCGGCTCGCTGGCGGCGCGTATTTACGGTGCCGAGGTCAACGAGCGCCATCGGCACCGCTACGAGGTCAACAACGCGTACGTGCCGCAGCTAGAAGCCTGCGGCTACACCGTCGCCGCGCGCACGCCGAGCGAGAAGCTGACCGAAATCATGGAGCTGCCGGCGCATCCGTTTTTCATCGGCGTGCAGTTTCACCCGGAGTTCACGTCGACCCCTCGGCATGGGCATCCGCTGTTCAACGCGTTTATCGAAGCTGCGCTGGCAGGCAAGCAGTCGCGCTCGCAAGAAAGCAGTGAAGTGCAGGTTGCGCCGATTGCCCACAAGGCCGCCGCGTGAGCGCTGCGCCGGGCCGCCCCAAGCAGCGCTTGCGTCCCCCGCGGGGGGACCGCGCGAAGCGCGAGTGGGCAACGTGAAGCTGGCGGGCTTTGAAGTCGGACTTGACCAGCCGCTGTTCCTGATCGCAGGGCCGTGCGTGATCGAGTCCGAGCAGATGGCGATCGACACCGCCGGCCGGCTGAAGGAGATCACCAGCGCGCTCGGCGTTCCCTTCATCTACAAATCGAGCTTCGACAAGGCCAATCGCAGCTCGGGCAAGAGCTTTCGTGGCCTCGGGATCGATGAAGGATTGCGCATTCTCGCCGCAGTGAAGAAGCAGGTCGGCGTTCCGGTATTGACCGACGTGCACGATGATGACGAGATCAAACCTGCGGCCGAAGTAGTCGACGTTCTGCAAACGCCCGCTTTCCTGTGCCGGCAGACCGATTTCATCCGCGCGTGCGCCGTCAGTGGCAAGCCGGTCAACATCAAGAAAGGTCAGTTCCTTGCGCCCGGCGACATGAAGAACGTGATCGACAAGGCGCGCGACGCGGCGCGGGAAGCGGGCTTGCCCGAAGACAGCTTCATGACATGCGAGCGCGGCGCATCGTTCGGCTACAACAACCTGGTGTCCGACATGCGCTCACTGGCGATCATGCGCGATACCAACGCGCCGGTGGTGTTCGACGCCACGCACTCGGTGCAATTGCCCGGGGGGCAGGGCACGACCAGCGGCGGGCAGCGCGAGTTCGTACCGGTGCTGGCGCGGGCGGCAGTCGCCGCGGGTGTGGCGGGTGTGTTCATGGAAACGCATCCGAATCCAGCTGAAGCCAAATCGGATGGACCGAATGCGGTGCCACTCGACCGGATGCGTGAGTTGCTCACTACGTTGGTCGAGCTCGACCGCGCGGTGAAAAGACAAGGGTTTATCGAGGCAAGCTTCGCATGAGCGCAATCGTTGACATCATCGGCCGCGAGATTCTCGACTCGCGCGGCAATCCCACCGTCGAATGTGATGTGCTGCTTGAAAGCGGAGCCATGGGGCGCGCGGTGGTGCCGTCGGGAGCATCCACCGGTGCGCGCGAAGCGATCGAGCTGCGCGACGGAGACGCAAGCCGGTACGGTGGCAAGGGCGTACTCAAGGCGGTCGAGAACGTCAACACCGAAATTTCTGAAGCAATCATGGGACTCGAGGCGAACGAGCAGGCGTTTCTTGACAATTCGCTGATTGACCTCGACGGGACCGAAAACAAGTCGCGGCTCGGTGCCAACGCCATGCTGGCGGTGTCGATCGCAGTCGCAAAGGCAGCCGCCGAAGAATCGGGGCTGCCACTTTATCGCTACTTCGGCGGCAGCGGCGCGATGCAGATGCCGGTGCCGATGATGAACGTCATCAACGGCGGTGCACACGCCAATAACAACCTCGATCTGCAGGAGTTCATGATCGTGCCGATCGGCGCGCCGACTTTTGCCGAAGCGGTGCGCTACGGCGCCGAAGTGTTTCATGCACTTAAAAAGTTGATCGACAAGGCCGGCATGAGCACGGCGGTCGGCGACGAGGGCGGGTTCGCGCCGAACGTGAAGAACCACGAGGCCGCGATCCAAATGATCTTGCAGGCGATCGATGACGCGGGATACACGGCCGGCAGCGATATCGCGGTCGCGATCGACTGCGCCGCGAGCGAATTTTTCAAGGACGGCAGCTACCGCCTGGAAGCCGAAGGGTTGACGTTGTCCGCTGCCGAATGGACCGCTACGCTGGCGACCTGGTGCGATAAGTATCCGATCGTGTCGATCGAAGACGGCATGGCTGAGAACGATTGGCCGGGCTGGGAGGAAATGACTCGCAAGCTCGGTGACAAAGTGCAGCTGGTCGGTGACGACGTGTTCGTGACCAACACTACATTGCTGCGGGAAGGAATCAGCCGCGGCGTCGCCAACTCGATCCTGATCAAGATCAACCAGATCGGCACCCTGACCGAGACGTTCGCCGCGATCGAGATGGCGAAGCGCGCCGGCTACACGTCGGTGATCAGTCATCGCTCGGGCGAAACCGAAGACACGACGATTGCCGATATCGCTGTCGGCACCAACGCGCTGCAGATCAAGACCGGCTCGATGAGCCGCTCCGATCGCGTCGCGAAGTACAACCAGTTGTTGCGCATCGAAGAGGATTTAGGCGAAGTGGCCAGCTATCCGGGGCGCGATGCGTTCTACAACCTGCGCTGAACGAGGTCGATAAGACTATGCGGCTGCTCGCCATTGTTCTCGCGGCGCTGCTGATTGCGATTCAGTGGCCGCTGTGGTTAGGCAAGGGCGGGTGGCTGCGGGTGTGGGATCTTGACCGGCAGCTGCTCGCGCAGCGCGGCGTGAACGGCGCACTGAATGCACGCAATGCCGAGCTGGCGGCAGAAGTTGCGAGCCTGCGCGAAGGCCGCGAAGCGATCGAGGAGCGCGCTCGGCACGAGTTGAACATGGTGCGCGGCGGCGAGGTGTTCTTTCAGATCGTGCTGCCGAAAACAGAAAGCGCCGCGAATACCAACCGGCCACCGAAATGAACCTGCATCGGCTACTCAAAGAGCGCGAATCGAGGGGCACACCGCTGCGCATCGGACTGATCGGCGCCGGCAAGTTCGGCTCGATGTTTCTGTCGCAGGTGCGTCACACGCCCGGCATGCGGGTCACCGCGATCGCCGATCTCGATGCGTCCCGAGCGCGCCAGTCGCTGCAACGGGTGGGTTGGTCCAATAGCGCCATTTCCTCGTTGAATTTCTTCTCCGACGTGCGCGCGTTGATCGAAGCGCGCGACATCGACGTCGTCATCGATTCGACCGGCTCACCGTCGGCCGGCATCACGCATGTGCTCGCCTGCTGCGAACAGCGCAAGCACATCGTGATGGTCAACGTCGAGGCCGATGCACTCGCGGGCCCGCTGCTCGCGCAGCGCGCGTGCGAGGCCGGCATCGTCTATTCGCTCGCCTACGGCGACCAGCCGGCGTTGATCTGCGAATTGGTCGACTGGGCGCGCGCGTGCGGTTTCGAAGTAGTAGCCGCCGGCAAGGGCACCAAGTATTTGCCCGCGTATCACGCGTCGACGCCCGACACTGTGTGGGGGCACTACGGCCTGACCGCCGAGGATGCGGGCCTGGGCGGATTGAATGCGCAGATGTTCAACTCGTTTCTGGATGGCACCAAAAGCGCGATCGAAATGTGCTCGGTATCGAACGCGACCGGGCTACTGGCGCCCGACGGACTGTCGTTTCCGCCGTGCAGCGTGGACGATCTGCCACAAGTGCTGCGGCCGCAGACCGAGGGCGGGGTGCTACACCATCGCGGACAAGTCGAAGTGATCTCGAGCCTGCAGCGCGATGGCTCGGCCGTGCAGCGCGATCTGCGCTGGGGTGTGTACGTGGTGTTCGCCGGAGGCAGCGACTACGTTGAGCGCTGCTTCAAGGAATACGGGCTGGTGACCGACGCGAGCGGGCAGTACTCCGCCTTGTACAAGCCGTTTCACCTGATCGGGCTCGAGCTCGGCATCAGCGTCGCTAGCGTTGGCCTGCGCAACGAGCCGACCGGTGCGCCGATCGGCTTCAATGCAGACGTGGTCGCCACTGCGAAGCGCGATCTCGCCGCGGGCGAGATGCTCGATGGAGAAGGCGGCTATACCGTCTACGGCAAGGTGATGCCGGCCGAAGAATCGCTGCGGCTGCGCGGGCTGCCGCTGGGGCTGGCGCACACGGTAAGGCTGGTGAACGCGGTAGCAGCGGGCGAGCAGGTGCATTGGGACGATGTGGAAATCGACGAGGACCAGCCTGCGGTCGCGTTTCGCCGATCGATGGAGCGCACAACGGCGCCGTTCGAGAGCAAAGCCTTCGAAAAGCCGGCCGTCGCTTCCGTGTAGCGCAACACCCACGTTATTTCTCTTCCGGCGCTGTAACGCGCGCGGCCCCCGCTCGACTCACGCGAACGGTTACTTGAAGAGGAATGCAGATGCGCTGCGTGAAACTCGGTCTTTTCAGTTCGGTGGCGCTCGTTGCGGCGCTTGCTGCCCTGGTTGCCGCGGCCGACGCCACTGTGGGCTCGGCCAAACGTGGGACGTCGGCTCAGCGTTCTGCGACCCCCGCCAACACAACGAAGCCGGCGCAGCTCGCGCCGCTGGCGACTTTTTATCGTCTGCTGGACAACGACGAAAGAGTCGCACGCGCGGCGCTGCGCGAAATCAGCTGGACCTGGCAACCGTCGTACGCAGCGATCCTGATTCAGATGATGGGCTGGATCGAACATCGCAGCGTTCAGGCCGACGCCGTCGCGCTGCTGGAGCGCGCGTCGGGCCGCACGTTCGGCAAGGATGCGAATGCTATGTACGTGTGGCTTTGGTCGTTCGATCCGGGGCAGCATCCCGACTACTCGGAATTTCTGGCGACTTTCTTTGGCGATGTTGACCCGCGCTTTCGCGAATACTTCGCCGCTCACCCGAAGAGCGAAATCCGTCTCGACGAAATTCGGTGGGGCGGGGTGCGGCGCGACGGCATTCCGCCACTGAAGAATCCGAAAATGATTCGCGCCAGCGACGCGACGTATCTGGACGACGATAACGTCGTGTTCGGTGTGGCGCTTAACGGCGACGTGCGCGCGTATCCAAAGCGGATTCTGGCGTGGCACGAAATGGTCAAGGACAAAATCGGCGGGATCGAGATCAACGGCGTGTACTGCACGTTGTGCGGCTCGATGATCGTGTACGACGCGACCGTCAACGGCGTGCACCACGAGCTCGGCACCAGCGGCTTTCTGTATCGATCGAACAAGCTGATGTACGACCACGCGACCAAATCGATGTGGTCGACGTTGAGCGGCACGCCAGTGGTCGGTCAATTGGTCGGGCAGGGCATTCAACTAAAACCGCTGTACGTAGTGACCACCACCTGGGAAGAATGGCGGCGCCGTCATCCGAACACGCTGGTGCTGTCGCTCGATACCGGGCACCGGCGCGATTATGGTGAAGGTTCCGCCTATCGCGAGTACTTCGGCACCGATCGACTGATGTTCAATGTGCCGAAGGTCGACGATCGGCTGCTGAACAAGGCAGAAGTGCTGGCGTTGCGCAGCACCGGATCGCCGGAAGAACAACTGGCGATCGACGCCGCGTTCCTTGCCAAGACGCCTGTTTATCACGATCGCATCGGACGCGAAGCGTTCGTCGTGCTGACCGACAAGAGCGGCGCAAATCGCGTTTACGCAACCGGCGCCGTCAGCTTTGCCGATTGGGACGGCGACACCGTTGCGCGTGACCGGCAGGGGCGCGCCTGGCAGGTGCACGAGGACGGTCTGGCCGGACCCGGCAATCAGAAGCTCGCACGCTTGCCGGCGCACCGCGCGTTCTGGTTCGGGTGGTACTCGCAGTACCCGGCAACGCGGCTGGTCAAGTAGTTTGCGTCGCTGCGCGGCCGGGCACTGGCTGCAGCGGAAATCGAACGCTAAAACGCGTTCCTTCGCCGACGCGGCTGAGCACTTTCAGCGCCGCTGCATGCAAGTCGACGATGCGCCGCACGATCGCCAATCCGAGTCCGGAGCCGGCCAGCCCGACGTCGCCGCGCATTTTCTGCAGCGTCGCGGCGCGTCCGCGCTCGAAGCGCTCGAAAATGTGCGGCAGGTCGTCGTCTGCAATGCCGCTCCCGGTGTCGGTGACGGTCAGCTCGATCGCATCGGCATCGGTGCGTACTTCGACCCGAACCGAGCCTCCGCTCGGCGTGAACTTGATCGCGTTGTCGACCAGGTTCTCGATCAGCCGCTCGATCATGCCAATGTCCGCCCACATCGGCGGTGCGCCGGCGTCGACCGCCGCCGTCAGCACGATGCCCTGTTCGGAGGCGCGCAGTCGGTACTTCTGCACAATGTCGCCGGCCAGCTCGGCGAGCGAGAACGCTTCGCACTTCGCGGTCGTTTCGGGCGCGTCGAGTTTCGCGAGCTCGAACATCTGCTCGATCAGGACGCCCATGCGCACCGCGTGCCGTTGCGCGATCGTTATGTACGACGCGCGCTGCTCGGCGCTTAGCGCGTCGGCCTTGATCTGCAGCGTTTGCAGATAGCCCTGCAGCGCCGCCAGCGGTGTTCGCAGGTCGTGCGATGCATTCAGCACGGCCTCGCGCCGATTCAGATCGACCGATTCGATTTGCGCAAACTGCGCCGCGATTTTCGCGGCCATCGAATCGAACGCCTGTGCCAAGCGGGCCAGCTCGTCGCCGCCCCGCGTCTCCTGCGCCACGGGTTGAGGCGCGACGAAGCGCCCCGCTTCGAATTGATCGACGCGCTGCGCGAGCTGGCGCAGACGTCCGGTCAGCGAGCGAAACAGCAATGCGCCGGTGGCGCCGAGAAACAGCACCGCGACTGCAAATGACAGCAGCGCAGCGGACAGGCCGAAACTGCCCTGGACGATCGTTGCATCACTTCCCCCCGCGCGGTTGAGCACCGCATAGACATAACCGGTCGGCCGCGCCGGATCGCCCACCGCTGCGGCCGAGAACACCACATCCGTGGTGCTGCGTGGGTCGGCGCCTCTGATCGGCAGCGGATCCTTACCGCGCAGAAACGAATGCACTGGCTCCAGCGGCACCCGTTGCCGCAGCAACGGACCGCGCCCGGGGTCGTACCCTTGCACGCGACCCTCGATGTCGAGCAGATACACGTCAAGCGCCGGATTGACGATCATCACGTATCGAAATAGCTCGGCCAACGCTCCGCGATCGAGCGCGGGCGCCGCCGCCACGGTTTGTTGACGCGCGATATACATCGCCACGTCGCTGTTGATGCGTTGCGCGATTTCCTGCTCGTGGCTGATGCTGAACTGACGCAGGATCAAGCCTGCCAGCAATGCGAACAGCATGAACAGCACCATTAACACCAGCGATAGCCGCCAGTGCAGTTGCGCGCGAATTGCCTCGAACATCATTCGCCTTTGCTTGCGAAGCGGTACCCAACGCCCCACACGGTTTGAATCCAGCGCGGATCGGCGGCGTCGCTCTCGATCTTCGCGCGCAGCCGGTTGATATGCGAGTTCACCGTATGCGCGTAACCGCCGTGCGCGCCGCCCCATACGGTGTCGAGCAGTTGTTCGCGCGAAAACACGCGGCCCGGATGCCGCGCGAAATGCAGCAATAAATCAAACTCGCGCGCGGTCAGTGCGATCTGCGCGCCATTGAGCATCACACGGCGCGCCGCCGGATCGATTCGCAACGCACCGTTGGTGACGGTCGAATCGCCGGCGCTATTTTCCAGCGCCTCCATCCGGCGCACGATCGCCTTCGCGCGCGCGACCAGTTCCATCACGTTAAACGGCTTCACCAGATAATCGTCGGCGCCGAGCTCCAGCCCGAGGACGCGCTCGGCCTCGCTCGAGCGCGAGGTCAGCATCAGTATCGGCACGTAGCGCGGCCTCGCGCGCAAGCGGCGGCAGACCTCCAGCCCGTCGAGGCCGGGCAGGCCCAGGTCCAGAACCACCAGGTCGGGCGGGTCCGATGCGGCAATGCGCAGCGCCTCGGTGCCGTCGTTGCACACATGAATTCGCTGCGCCAGATCGGCCAAGTGCAGCGCGACAAGCTCGGCCAGATCGTGCTGGTCTTCAACGATGAGAAGCGTGCGCAGCATGGTGTGAGTCGCGTCTTCGAACGCGAGCTTACAGAGGGGCAACGAAGACCGTGATGCCGATTTG
>JACCSD010000343.1 GCA_013813185.1 Burkholderiaceae bacterium | reverse complement strand
GCGATACTCGGCCGCGAACCCGGTCTTGTCATTGTCGCGCGTCTGGTTTTGCGCAGAGGCGGGCGTCGGCCCCCGGCTTTCGAACTGCTGCCGCTCGTGCTCGGCGGCAAACGTAAGCGCTTGCGGGATGCTCGCACCCCCGAAGCGCCACGTCCCCTGATAGTCGAAGCGGCTGCGTTCACCCTCGAATCCATTCGAAAAAACACCGTCGGCAAACGTGTCGTCCTCGGTCTGCGTGCGAGCGAACCCAAGCTGATGCTCAAGCGAACCGGTCGACAGCCGCGCGCGCAGCTGCGCGTCGAGTTGATCGCCCTCGCTGCGCCGGTCCCCATCGACGATCAATCCGAACGTCGGCCCGGGAGGAAAGCCGAAGTCCTGGGGATCGAACTGACCGCGGCTGTCGCGATAGCGCAACGACGCCTCGAACGATGCGCCCGTGACCGGCGCCCACCCGGCGCGCGCGTAGAGCGTTCGATTGCGGTAGCCATCGTCTTCGGCGCCGAAACGCGAAACGTTGGTGCCATCGGTAGACAACGCAGTTGCCGACATCGCGTAGTTGACGCCGCCGGCAATTCCGCGCAACGCGGCGGCGCCATCGTAGGTGGAGAACGATCCACCCTCCGCGGACGCATCGATCTGCACACCGGGCGCTCCGCGCTTCGTGAAAATGCTGATCACACCGCCGATCGCTTCGGAGCCGTAAAGAACACTTTGCGGCCCTCGCAAAATTTCGATGCGATCGATCTGCGCCGTGAGCAAATGGGCGAAGTCGACTTCGGAGGTAAACGGGTCGTTGATCTTGACGCCATCGATCAGCACCACCGTGTGATTGGCTTCGGCGCCCCGAATGCGGACCTGGGTAACCGTCCCGGCCGGGCCTTGACGATTCACCGCGACGCCGGGCACAGCGCGCAATGCGTCGGAGACGAAGCGAATCTGACGCTGCTCGAGTTCGTGTCCGGTGATCACGCTGACGGCCGAGCCGGTATCGGCCACGGTAGCCTCGGTGCGGCTGCCGCTGATGATGATCCGTTCGAGGGCGGCGCCCGCAACGGGTACCTGCACTTGCGCGTACGCACTGCCGATCCACCCGCCGGCGCACACAACAGCCACCGCAACCACCGCGCGCGATATGCGCGCGGCATATTCAACTTCGAGATTGTTTTTCATCGCTCACCCGCGTCAATGCACGCGAGCGAGGAGGCTTCGGTTGATGCAGCAACGGTGCTTGCTGCACACCATCGCCCACCGCGACCGCGCTGCTGAAGCCGCCGCACGATGCGCCGACTCGCCCGCCAGGCCGGTCTCCGGACTTGTCAGCAGGCGTTGGCGACAACGCGCTACGGATCACACCTTCCCGCACCTGTCGATGCAGTGGTCTACAACCGATCCGCTTTACTGACTTACCGTTGCGGGGGCAGTGCCGGCCTCGATGTCTCCACCTCACCGGCTTCCCGTTTCACCCGAGGCCGCCTTGTTGTAGCAGCCATCGGGCACCTGACGCGCACGGACTATAGCGCCGGATCAGATCAGTGCGAACGGCACCTTTCTTGCTCGTCTTCATGCGCCTGTCATTCCACCAGGGAGCCAACGAATGCCTACCACTGAAGACCGCCGCGAACATTTATACGATTTGCTGAAAGACTTCGACACCGCCATGCTCGTCACTCGATCTGATGACGGTCACATGCACGCGCGTCCGATGGCCGTGGCCGAGATGCGCCCGGACGCGGATGCGTACTTCGTCACCGGCATTGATTCGCCGAAGGTCGCCGAGATCAACGCCAGTTCGGATGTCACGCTGACCTTTCAAAGCAAAACCCAGTTTGCGTCGGTGAGCGGGCGCGCGACGATCGTGCGTGATCGGGCATTGATCGATCGGCTCTACAAAGAGGACTGGAAAATCTGGTTTCCGAAAGGCAAGGCCGACCCATCGATTTCAATCCTGAAGTTCAACGCGCAGGACGGTGAGTATTGGGATAACGCCGGTGCGCAGGGCGTGAAGTTTCTATTCAAAGCAGCGAAAGCGTATGTCAAGGGCGAGCAGCCGACGAAAGATCTGAAGCAGCACGCCAAAGTCGATCTTTGATGGCGGCATCGAAAAAGGCGCCCTGGAAACGAGCGAATCCGAAGCAGGCCACGGGTAAGACGCATCACCTGTCAACGTCTGGGAAGGCGTCGGCAAAGCGCGCAGCTAAAAAATCCGGTCGCCCTTACCCGAATCTGGTCGATAACATGCGCGCGGCAAAGCAGAGCAAGAAGAAGTGACGGCGACGCCTCAAGGGGGCGTCACTCGGCGCAGCTTCAAATAGGCCGCCGCAGCCACCAGACCGAATACCGGATGAATCAGCGTTGGCACGAGTCCGCTGCGCTGGACACTTAGCCACGGAAATAGAAGCGGTGCGAATACGTAGTAGTTGACGATGTAAATCCCGAAGCCCACCGCTACTCCGATCATCACGCCCACCGCCCAACCCGACTTGCGCACGAACCACGCGACGATCAGCCCGTAAATCAGCGACAGCCCGAAGTGCACGATGGTGGAAACGACGAAGAGGAGTGCATCGAAGGTCTCGGGTGGCGGCAAGACTCCGGTTCCCATCAGGATCGCCGCCGTCATGCGCATATTGATCCAGACGTTTTCGCCCTGCGCCCATGCGCTTGCTGCCAGAAGCGCGAGATCGGCGATGCCGGCAAGCAAGCCTGCGAGCAGCGCGGCCTGGATATCAATGCCTTGCCAGTGGGCGCGGCGACTAGTGGTTAAGCTCGACATAGGCAGCGTTTATACAACACACGTCAGCGCCTCGTGTTGAGTGGGATCGCGCGCCCTGCGATTCGCTGCGTTGCGTCAGTTGGATCCGAGCCCACCGGCGCCGGCGGCCGCCGAGGCCGCCGCGTACGCGGCAGTTCCCGGCGCCGGAATCGTCCAGAAATAAACCGCGCGCCCGCCAATATCGAGCGTGCGTTCAGGGTTCCAACCACCCATCGCGAAGGCGTGCGAAACAATGCGCGTGCCCGGCTTCAGCTCCTTCAGCAGCTTCGGCAGCAACTTGACGTTGAGCGCCGGCAGCAGGTAGAGCGTCACGACGGTTGCATCGGAGAAATTTGCCTCGAACAAGTCTTCGTTGCGGAAACGCACGCGGTCGCCGACGCCCGCGGCCGCTAAATTCCGCTGCGCTTCCTCGATTCGCTCCGGGTTGATCTCAACACCCGTAGCACGGGTCACGTTGTACTTCTGCACCGCCGTGATCGGGATGCGCCCGTCGCCCGACCCGAGGTCGTACAGCACGTCACCCTGGCGCACGTTCGCTACTTTCAACATCGCCTCGACCACTTCGGGCGGTGTCGGGACATAAATCACGTCCGGCGAGCGCAGCGGCTTGGCCGTCGCTGATGCGGGCGGCGCTGCGGCAGGAGCTGCCTGGTGAGCCGTTGACTGCGCCCGAGTATCGGGCCAAACGGCGCTCAAGCACAGTGCCACTGCGAACACACAGAACTTTCCGAAAGGCTGCATCACTTTGCTCCTATTTGATTTCTGTCTCTGGGTACGACTATAAGCGGCTCACAGCAGGCGCTTGCCGAATTCACGCCGACGTTTCCAGCAGTTGACATACCTGCTCGATCCCAGGCGCAAGCGCTTCGTCCCCAGCGATCTGCAATTCGTCGCACAGCGATGTGCCCTGCGTCGCCCTGCTCCTAGAGTCGCCTCTCCGCCATGGAGGAAACCAATGAAAATTACCTTATCGCGCCGCTCGCGGCGGCAGTCCTCGCGAGTTGCGCTTCAACGGTGCCGGGCAATTCATCCGCCGAGCAACAGTGCGTCTACTTTGCGCGCAACGAAGGGCTCAAGGTGGTACGAGTCGACGGAGTGGATGCGTCGGGCAGCGGCCAGAACGTCCGGTTGCGATTGGAAGACTCGCTGGGCCGCGGTTTCAACGCAACCTGCGCCTCGGCCACCGCAGGACAGGCTCGGTGGGTGCAACCGCTGCCGTCGAACGTCGTTCGCGGCTGACACCTCGTTAACGGCGCGCCATTGAAGTGCGGCGCGCCGCGACCATTTCATTGAACAGCAGCGCCGACAGCACCAGCGCGCCGCCGAACAGCGCGCTCGCGCTGGGGACTTCGCCCGCCCCTAGCCACGCCCAGAGCGGGCCCAGCACCACTTCGAGCAATGCCAACAAGGCAACTTCGGTGGCAGAAAGCTGGCGCGCGGCGATCACGAGCAACATGCACGGCAACCCGAGTTGAAAGAACCCGAGCAAGGCGAGCAACGCGATGTCGCGTGCATCGGCCATCAAGGGCCACGCAAATGGCATCACAAGCAGCGCTGAAATCGTGCCGCCCAGGAATACTGCCGGAATCAGATCGACGCTCCCGCCGCGCTTCTTCAGGATCACCACGTTGATCGCCGACGCGAGCGGCGCGCCGAAAGCGATCAGCATGCCGAGCGCCGCTGTGCCGGATTCGATGCGCAGGCTGTCCGCGAACATCGCGCCGATGCCGACTGTCGCAATCGCAATCGCCGCCCACGTCCGAGGCGGTATCGGAGCCGTCAAGAAAGCACGCGCCAGCAAAGCAGTGGTCAACGGTGCCACCGCGAGCACGATCAACGTGTTGGCGGTCGACGTCAAGGTCAGCGCCAGCATGAAGCACGTGAACATGGTCGCCCACATCGCGCCCGACAGCAGCCCGGCAACGCCGGCTCGGCACAGCGAGCCGACGAAGTCGCGCTGCACGAACAGCAGAAATCCCCCGACGAATATCGCAGCGAACACACTGCGCCAGAGCGTAATTTCAAACCGGCCCTGCGCTTGCAGCTCGGGGGAGAGGTGACGAGTGACAACGCCGGCGATGCTCCATAAAGCCGGCGCGATGATCATCAGGATGAGCGCGCGGCGATGCGCCGCGCGATTGGAGTTAAGCAGCTTCCCGTTGTGCGCGCTTGCGCTCATGTTCTTTTAAATATCTCTTCCGCAGACGAATGCTGTGCGGCGTGATTTCGACCAGCTCATCGTCCGCAATGAACTCGACCGCAGACTCGAGTGTCAGCGCGATCGGCGTGACCAGATCGATATGCTCGTCCTTGCCCGACGCGCGCACGTTGGTGAGCTTCTTTTCACGCACCGGGTTGACGACCAGGTCGTTTTCGCGCGAATTGATGCCGATGATCATGCCTTCGTACAGCTTGTCACCCGGGCTGACGAACATGCGGCCGCGCTCCTGCAATTTCCAAAGCGCGTAGGCAACTGCGTCGCCCTCGTCCTGGCTGATCAGCACACCGTTGCGGCGCTCGCCGACCTCTCCTGTGCGAACCGGGCCATAGTCATCGAACACGTGACTCATCAAGCCAGTGCCGCGCGTGAGCGTCATGAACTCGCCCTGAAAGCCGATCAGACCGCGCGCAGGAATTCGATACTCGAGCCGCACCCTGCCCCTGCCGTCGGGCTGCATGTCCTGCAGATCACCCTTGCGCCGGCCGAGCTCTTCCATGATCGCGCCCTGGTTCTGGTCTTCGACGTCGACGCTGAGCATCTCGAAGGGCTCGAGCCGCTCGACGCCATTTGGCCCACTGACTTCCTTGAACAACACGCGCGGACGCCCGACCGCCATTTCGTAACCCTCGCGCCGCATGTTCTCGAGCAGGATCGTCAGATGCAATTCGCCGCGACCGGCGACCTCGAAGACCTGTTCGTCGTCGGTCTCGCGCATGCGCATTGCGACGTTCGATTTGAGCTCGCGCTGAAGCCGCTCGCGCAATTGCCGGCTGGTGACGTATTTGCCTTCGCGCCCGGCCAGCGGCGATGTGTTGACCTGAAAGTTCATCATCAGCGTCGGCTCATCGACTCTGAGCAGCGGCAGCGCATCGGGAAAATCCACCGGCGTCAGCGTGCAGCCGATCCCGATGTCGTCCAGGCCATTGATCAGCACGATGTCGCCGGCAATCGCTTCCTCGACCACCTGCCGCTCGAGCCCCTTGAACGTCAGCACCTGATTGACGCGGCCCCGGGTGGTCGGTGCGTTCTGAGCGCCCTCGGGGCCATGCATCACCAGCACCTCCTGCCCGGCGCGCAGCCGCCCGCGGCTGATGCGGCCGATGCCGATCTTGCCAACGTAGCTTGAATAATCGAGCGAACAGATCTGCAGCTGCAGCGATTTATCGGGATCATCGTCGCGCACTCGCACATGCGCGAGGATCGCCTCGAACAACGGCTTCAAATCGCCGCTGCGCACGTCCGGCGACGTACCCGCATAGCCATGCAATGCCGACGCATAGATCACCGGAAAATCGAGCTGCTCTTCGGCCGCACCCAGTTTGTCGAACAGATCGAACGTATGGTTGACGACCCAGTCGGCGCGCGCGCCGGGCCGGTCGATCTTGTTGACGACGACGATCGGCTTTAACCCCTGTGCCAGCGCCTTGCGTGTCACAAAGCGCGTCTGCGGCATCGGGCCCTCGACCGCGTCCACCAACAGCAGCACGCCGTCGACCATCGACAGCACGCGCTCGACTTCGCCGCCGAAGTCCGCATGGCCCGGCGTGTCGACGATGTTGATGTGCGTTCCCTCGTAGTCGACCGCGCAGTTTTTTGCGAGGATCGTGATGCCGCGCTCACGCTCGAGGTCGTTGCTGTCCATCACACGCTCGGTCAGCTGCTGATTCTCGCGGAACGTGCCGGATTGCTGCAGCAGTTTGTCGACCAGCGTGGTCTTGCCGTGATCAACGTGCGCGATGATCGCGACGTTTCGAATTGGGCGTTTCATCGGAGGCTCTCGTTCGTTTTCAGTGGTTCGCTCAGTTATTCGTTACAAGTCGTTCCGGCTCGACGACACCCCACTCGCTGATGGTTGCCGTGCCGAGCAATTCATTCGTACCGCCATACACGCGCACGCGGTGGCCGCGCGGTTCGGCGTCGAGCGCGAGACGCTGTCCCTGCCGAAACCGCTCGGCGTGCGCAGCGTCGAGCCGCACCGTTGCCAGCGAGGCCAGCAGTTCGTCCTCCGGGAGCAGTCGCGCTCGCCGCTCTCCCGGCGCCATGTCCTGAAGCGCCGTCAATGAAACTGCATCGCATACGCTCAATCGGCCCGCCCGTGTCCGGCGCAGCGCACTCAAGTGCGCGCCGCAGCCGAGCGCGCGCCCGATGTCTTCGGCGAGTACCCGCACATACGTTCCCTTGCTGCAGTCGACATCAACCACCACTGCGTCGCCATGGTGTTCGATCAACGCCAGGCGATGCACCGTGATCCGCCGCGGCGCCCGCTCGACCTCGGCGCCGGCGCGCGCCAGCTCATACAGCGGCCGGCCATCGCGCTTCAGCGCCGAATGCATCGGCGGCACCTGCTCGATTGTGCCGACGAAGCGTGACAACACGGCATCAACGTCGGCGTGTGTAACGGCGACATTGCACCTCTCGAGCACGGCGCCCTCGGCATCGCCGGTGCTGGTGGTCGCTCCCAGCTTCAGCGTCGCTCGATACGACTTGTCGGCATTCAGCAAATCCGCCGAAAACTTGGTCGCCTCACCAAAGGTCAGCGGCAGCAAACCGGTGGCCATCGGGTCGAGCGTGCCGGTGTGCCCCGCCTTCGCCGCGTTCAACAGCCGCCGCACGGTCTGCAATGCGGCGTTGGAGGTCATGCCGCCCGGCTTGTCGAGCAGCAGCACGCCGTTTATTCGATCCCCACGAGTACGTCCGCCCCCGGTCGTTGCGCGCCCGCCCCCCGCGGGGGCGCGCGATGAGCTTGGGGCGGCCCGGCGCTCATCGCTAGCGCGCTTCAACATACCTAACCCGAATTCCGATTGGCCTGCTCGATCAAGCGGTCGATCTCGATGCCGCGCGAAACCGACTCGTCGTGCACAAACGTCAACCGAGGAATCGTGTGAATCTTCAGCCGCTTGAAGAGCAGCGAATGAAAATAACCGGCCTTGTCACGCAACACCTGCTGCGCTGCTTCGACCGGTGCGCCGATGGTCGTGAAGTACACCTTCGCATGCGCGTAATCGGCGGTTACTTCAACGCCCGTCAGCGTCACCAGCCCGGCGCGCTCGACCGAGACCTCGCGCTGAATCATCTCCGCGACGTCGCGCTGGATCTGATCGGCAATGCGCAGCCCACGGCCGGGTTTGGATGCTGGCTTCATCGGTCAGGTTCACGACAATGTGCGCGCCACTTCCTGCATCTCGAAGATCTCGAGCTGATCGCGCTCCTTGATGTCGTCGTAGCCCTTCAGGCTTAGGCCGCACTCGAAGCCCGCCTTGACTTCGCGCACGTCGTCCTTGAAGCGCTTCAGCGAATCGAGCTCGCCGGTCCAGATGACGACGTTGTCGCGCAGCAGCCGCGCCTGCGCCGTACGTCGCACCAGGCCGTCGAGCACCATGCAGCCGGCGACAGCGCCGACTTTTGGCACGCGGAAGATCTGGCGGATCTCGACCAGGCCGAGCACGTTCTCGCGATGCTCCGGAGCCAGCAGGCCCGACAGCGCATTTCTGACTTCATCGACCGCTTCGTAGATGATGTTGTAGTAGCGAACGTCGATGCCGTTGCTTTCGGCGAGCTTGCGCGCCGATTGATCGGCACGCACATTGAAGCCGATGATGACCGCCTTCGACGCAATCGCTAGATTCACGTCGCTTTCGGTGATGCCGCCGACCTGGCCATGCACCACTTGCACCTTCACTTCATCGGTCGATAGCTTGACGAGCGCCTGATTGAGCGCCTCCTGCGAGCCCTGCACGTCGGCCTTGATGATCAACGGCAACACGCGCACCGCCGCAGCACCCTCGGCGCCGGCTTCGAACATGCCTTCGAGCTTGGCTGCCTGCTGCTTGGCGAGCTTCGTGTCGCGGAACTTGCCCTGGCGGTACAGCGCGATCTCGCGTGCCTTGCGCTCGTCGCCCAGCACGATCAGCTCGTCGCCGGCGCCCGGCACATCCGACAGGCCCTGAATCTCGACCGGAATCGACGGACCAGCTTCGGTCACCGCCTTGCCGGTCTCATCAAGCATCGCGCGCACGCGGCCGAACGCAGAGCCTGCCAGCACGATGTCGCCGCGCTTCAACGTTCCACTTTGCACCAGCACCGTTGCGACCGGCCCGCGACCTTTGTCGAGCTGCGATTCGATCACCAAACCCTTCGCTGGACCATTCCTGACGGCTTTCAATTCGAGCACTTCGGCTTGCAGCAATACGTTTTCGAGCAACGTATCGACCCCGTCGCCGGTTTTCGCCGACACCGGAACGAACGGCGATTCGCCGCCATACTCTTCGGGCACGACTTCGTTCGTAACGAGCTCCTGCTTGACGCGGTCAGGGTTCGCTTCGGGCTTGTCGATCTTGTTCAGCGCGACGACGATCGGTACGTTGGCAGCTTTCGCGTGCGCGATCGCTTCCTTTGTCTGCGGCATCACGCCATCGTCGGCGGCAACCACCAGGATCACGATGTCGGTGGCCTTCGCGCCGCGCGCGCGCATCGCGGTGAACGCCTCGTGGCCGGGCGTATCGAGGAACGTGATGATGCCGCGCGGCGTTTCGACGTGATACGCGCCGATATGCTGCGTGATGCCGCCCGCTTCTCCCGCCGCGACCTTGGTACGACGGATATAGTCGAGCAGCGAGGTCTTGCCATGATCGACGTGGCCCATGATTGTGACGACCGGGGGACGCGGCTCGAGTGGGGCTTCGCTGGGGACGACCACCGATGCAGACTCAGCCAGCATTGCTTCGGGATCGTCGAGCTTCGCGGCGTGCGCGGTGTGGCCCATTTCGCCGACGACGATGATCGCGGTGTCCTGATCGAGCACCTGGTTGATCGTCACCATCTGCCCAAGCTTCATCAAGGTCTTGATGACCTCCGAAGCCTTCACCGACATCTTGTGGGCGAGCTCGGCAACGGTGATGGTCTCGGGCACCGCCACGTCGCGCACGACGGCTTCGACCGGCATCGGCGTGGCAGCCGCGCCGTTGCTATCTTCGTGCCGGTCCTGCTTGCGATTGCCGCGTGGCCCGCGCCACCCACCGGCGCCGCCTGACGAATCGCCGCGCGTTTTCAGCAAGCGTTTCTTCTGCTGTTCTTCCGACCAGCTCGAGGCCAGCTTGCCCGATTTGATTTCCTTGACGCCCGGCTTTTTCTCGTCCTTCTTCGCACCAGGCTTGACTTCGGTTTTCGCGGCCGGCTTGTGCAAAGTACCCACCGGCGCGGCGACCTCGGGTGGTTTCGCAACTTTCTTGGGCTCCGACATCATCGTCTTGATCGCGGCGACTTCATCCTCGACCACGCGCTTCGCACGCGCTTGTGCATCGGCCGCTTGTTTCGCAACGAGCTCCGCTTCCTTTTGCGCGCGCTCAGCCTTCACTAGCTCTTCGGCGGCCTCGGTCTGCCGCGCCTGCACCGCTTTCAGGTCTTTTTGTTCCTTCTGTTGCGCATCGGCCAGATCGCGTTGCGCACGGTCGACCTTCTCACGCGCTGCTGCGGTCTGGCGTGTGATCAGCTCCGCCTGGCGGCGCGCTTCCTCCTCGCGCTTGGCGAGCTCCGCTTCGTCAATGACCGGTGCGATGGATGCATCGGCACTCACCACCGGTTCGACTTCCGGCGCGGCGCCGTCGCGCTTGACGAACACGCGCTTCTTGCGCACCTCAACCTGGATCGTGCGCGCCCTGCCCGAAGCGTCGGCCTGCTTGATCTCGGTCGTCTGCTTGCGGGTCAGCGTGATCTTTTTCTTCTCGCTTCCACCGCCGTGCGCCTTGCGCAGCGATTCGAGCAAACGCGACTTGTCGTCCTCGCTCAACGCATCGGACTCGGCCTTCTTCAGGACTCCCGCCGCGCTCAATTGCTCGAGCAGCAACTGCGGCGGAACTCGAAGCTCCGTCGCAAACTGGGACACGGTTGTACTTGCCATAAATGTCTTAACCCTACCTTCCGGCTACTTCCTGCTCGTGCTCTTGTTCCTGCTTCTGCTCATCGGCAAACCAATGCGCGCGCGCCGCCATGATTAGTGTCTTGGCGCGCTCGTCGTCGATGCCGGTCATCTCGGTCAGCTCGTCGACCGCGAGCTCGGCCAGGTCATCGCGCGTGCGGATCGAGTTTTCCGCCAGCTTCGTCGATAGCGCGGTATCCATGCCGTCGAGGTCGAGCAAATCCTTTTCGGCCTGCTCGACGCCTTCTTCGCGCTTGATCGCCTCGGTCAGAAGCGCGTTACGGGCGCGGGTGCGAAGCTCTTCAACCGTTTCTTCGTCGAACGCGTCGATTTCGAGCAATTCGTTGACCGGAACGTACGCGATCTCCTCCAGGCTGCCGAAGCCCTCGCCGATCAGGATGTTGGCGATTTCCTCGTCGACGTCGAGCTTTTCGACAAACGTCGCGCGCACCGACGACTGCTCGCCTTCCTGTTTCGTCGATGATTCTTCGGCCGTCATGATGTTGATCTGCCAGCCTGTGAGCTCGGACGCCAACCGCACGTTCTGACCGCTGCGCCCGATGGCGATCGCCAGATTGTCTTCGTCGACCACGACGTCCATCGCGTGCTTGTCTTCGTCGACCAGGATCGACGAAACGTTGGCCGGCGCCAGCGCGCCGATCACAAACTGGGCCGGATCATCGGACCACAACACGATGTCCACCCTTTCGCCGGCGAGTTCGTTGGTCACTGCCTGCACGCGCGAGCCGCGCATGCCGACGCAGGTCCCGATCGGATCGATGCGCCGGTCGTTGGTCCAGACCGCGATCTTCGCGCGCACGCCAGGATCGCGCGCCGCGGACTTGATCACCAGCAGTCCCTGTTCGATCTCCGGTACTTCGAACTCGAAAAGCTTCATCAGAAATTCCGGAGACGTGCGCGACAAAATGACCTGCGGGCCGCGCGCGGTGCGATCGATCTTCTGCACGTACGCGCGAATCCGGTCGCCGATGCGCAGATTTTCCTTCGGGATCATGTCGCTGCGCGGCAGCCGTGCTTCGACCTTGCCGACTTCGATGATCGCGTCGCCCTTGTCCATCCGTTTGATCGCACCGCTGACGATCAGATCGCCGCGCGCCAGAAAATCGTTCAACGTCTGTTCGCGCTCGGCGTCGCGAATCTTTTGCAGGATGACCTGCTTGGTGTCCTGAGCAAACCGGCGCCCGAGATCCTGCCGGGGCAATTGCTCTTCGATGTGCTCTTCGAGCTCGACATCGGCGATCTGCTCGCGCGCATCGGACAAGATGATGTGATGACCGGGCTCCTGCAGGCCCGCTTCGTCGGGCACGACTAGCCAGCGCCGAAACGCGTCGTACTCACCCGTTTCGCGGTCGACCGCGACCCGGATGTCAACGTCTTCTTCGGCGTACAACTTCTTGGTCGCAGTGGCAAGCGCAAGTTCCAACGCGCCGAACACGACGTCTTTCGGCACATTCTTCTCGCGCGCCAGCGCATCGACCAACAACAAAATCTCACGGCTCATGAACTTCACTCCCCAAACTACCTGTCGTGCCCTCTATCGCACCCGCTTTACGCGCCGGGCGAAAATCCAATTCCGGTACCAGCCGCGCCTTGTCGATATCCGCCAGCGGGATTTCTACAACAGCGGGCGCTTCCGTACGCGCGCGAGGCTTTTGGCCGCGACGGTCGCGCCGCGGCGCACCGGTCGCCTCGGCTTCATCGGCCGTCAACTCCAACTGCAGCCGCTCTTCACCGGCGCTGCCAAGTACCTGCACCAAACACCCGCGCATCCGCTTGCGACCACCTGCCGCGGCCGACGGCGCGTACAAGTGAACGTTGATCTCTTTTCCAACAAAGCGGGCGAAATCGTCAACTCCGCGCAGGCGGCGGTCCAAACCGGGCGAAGACACTTCGAGCCGCTGATAGTCGATCTGCTCCACCGCAAACAAGTGCGACAGCTGGCGGCTCACGCGCTCGCAGTCTTCCAGCCCGATTGCATTTTCGGCATCCAAACTCACACGCAACAGCCCCCCGCCCAATCGCTCGACGTCGACGAG
>JACCSD010000339.1 GCA_013813185.1 Burkholderiaceae bacterium | reverse complement strand
AACACTTTGATCGTGGCTCGACGTGCCGCTGCCGAACCCGCATACCAAGACGAATGAATCGGAGCCGCCCTTGCGGCACGTTGCATCTCGTCCAGCGCGGCGCCATCGTGCAGCAACGCCAGGCGCTGTGCGCGGCTCAGATCACTGGGCCCCGATTGCAACGCGCGCTCAACCCTCTGCGCGCCCTCTGCCGCGGCGATCGCCGAGCGCGAAGAATGCGCCGCACTTCGAACCGCGGCGTAGACCTCGGGGTCGATCACCGCGTCACCGAATCGCGGCAGCGTTCTGGCGTTGCGTGCGTATTGCGCCGTGGCGAGCACTTCGCGCGGCGGCCGGCTTTCATCGGGCGTCATGAAGAGCTTCGCCCTGCGCGCGAGCAAGCCAAGCGCCGAACGGCTCGTCAAGACCGAAATCGGTACCGACAGCGTTAATCCGACTGCGACCAGTGCTACCCATGGCAACACTTCGGGCGCCTTCCACGCAACGAGGCCGACCCATACGATTCCGATCGTAGTTTGCAAACCATGCCGGCGCAGCGCTTGCGTGATCGACGTCGATTTATCGGCGCGCGCGGGCGACTTCCACTCGATCGACCAGCCGAGCAAAGCCCCGACAACAAATTGCGTGTGAAACAGCATGCGCACCGGTGCCAGCAGCGCACTGACCAGCGTTTCAACCAGCACGCTCACCGTCAGCCGAGCGATACCGCCATACGATGAAGCGTTACGTACGGCCAGCAGCGTGGCCAGGATCTTCGGTAGAAACAGCACGGTAGCTACGGCCGCGAAGAGCGCTATGGCGTGCTCGGGCTGCCACGAGGGCCAGAGCGGAAACAGCTGATGCGGCGCCACGAAATATTGCGGCTCGGCATTTGTGTGGGCGAGCAGGAGCCACGTCGATAACACGAGAAAGCCCAGCCATAGCGGCGCCGATAAGTAAGCCAGCGCGCCGGTCAGGAATACCCAGCGGTGCACCGGGTGCATGCCTTGCGCGAACATCAGACGCGCGTTCATCAGATTGCCATGACACCAGCGGCGGTCGCGCTTGACCTCGTCAAGCAGATTCGGAGGCGTTTCTTCGTAGCTGCCCTCCAGGTCATAGGCGATCCACACGCCGTAGCCGGCACGCCGCATCAACGCGGCCTCGACAAAGTCATGCGACAGGATCTCGCCCGCGAGCGAGCCGCGGCCGGGCAGCGGCGCCAGGGTGCAATGCTTCATGAACGGCTCGAGCCGAATGATCGCGTTGTGCCCCCAATAGTGCGATTCGCCGAGCTGCCAGTAATGCAAACCCGCGGTGAACAGCGGGCTGTAAACCTGGTTGGCGAACTGCTGCATGCGCGCATACAGCGTGTCACGCCCGACCGCGCGCGGCGCGGTTTGAATGATGCCCGCGTCCGGGCGCGCTTCCATCAGGCGCACCAGAGTCGTCAGGCACGCGCCCGTCATGATGCTGTCGGCATCGAGCACCACCATGTACCGATACTTGGCGCCCCACCGCCGGCAAAAATCGTCGATGTTGCCGCTCTTGCGCTTTACGCGCCGGCGGCGATGCCGGTAAAACAACCGGGACTCGGCGCCGAGTTCTTCGCGCAACGCGTTCCACGCGTCGAGCTCCGCCACGCACGCGTCCGGATCCGCGGTGTCCGACAGCACGAAGAAATCGAAGCAATCCAGCGCGTCGGTGCGTGCGACCGACTCGTACGTTGCCCGCAGGCCGGCAAACACACGGCGCACGTCTTCATTGCAGATCGGCATCACAATCGCCGTGCGAGCTGCACGTGGTAGCCGCGTTGCGGGCGCCGCGGAGCGTGAAATCAAGTGTCGGTCTCCGCCGACAGCCAGCACGAAAAATCCCATCATCGCGGTCCAGAAGCCGGCCGCGAGCCAACATGAAAGCAACGCAAACACGAAGAGCAAAGCGCCTTCACCCCAGGCGATCGCCGTGTCGACCGCTGCGTTGGCGGTGACCACGGTAGGCAACAGTCCGTTTAAAACATAAGTGGCATACAGCGCGGGCGCCAGCGCCAGGGTAAGCAGCACCAATCGGCGGCGACGCCCGGCTCCGCGTGCGGGGCCGGCAATGTCCGGGAGCCGGGGATCGAGCCCGAACAGTCGCCGCAGCATCCACGACACGGGACCGACCCGCCCCCAGCGCCGCGGCGCCATCGGCGTGCGCACGATCGCCGGCGCTGCGGGCGGCAACGCGCCGGGCCCGCCCGCGGCGACGACGGCGGGCGCTACTGCATCAACGGAAGAATGTAGTTCCATGTCTCGCCAACAACCTCTTTACCGTTGCGCAATAGCGCACGGACTTCAACGGGTTTTTCCTTGTCTTGGGTTCGCATCTGAACCACCATGCGCCAGCCGCCGGTGGCATCGTTGCGGTGAATGACGAGATCGGTGCTCTGACCGTTGCCGATGGCAACGTCCGCTACGAGCGGCGCGTTGACCGGCAGCTTGCGCAGCGCGGGGCCGTCAAAGTCCACCGTGAGTTTCACGCTGCCATTGCCCGAATTCTGAAATCCGTGTCCGCGCCGCGTCTGCACCACCCAGCCATTGGGTGGACGGCGATCGGTGTTTTTGAGCCAGAACATGCGATACGAGAAATCAATTGGCGTGCCCGGCGGTGGTAGCGCATTCGGCACCCAATAGGCGACGATGTTGTCGTTGGCCTCATTGGGCGTCGGAATCTGCACCAGTTCAACGCGCCCGGCGCCCCACTTTGACGCGGGCTCGACCCATATGCTGGGCCGGAGCTCATAGCGCGCTTCCAGATCTTCGTAGCTACTGAAATTGCGGTCGCGCTGCATCAGCCCGAAGCCGCGCGGATCGGTCTGCGCGAACGAGGTGACTAGCAGTCGGCGCGGATTGATCAGCGGGCGCCAGATCCACTCACCACCGGCGGTATGGATCGACAGGCCGTCCGAGTCATGCACTTCAGGGCGGAAGTCCTCGGTCGGTGCCCGCTGGTTCTCGCCGAAGAAAAACATCGACGTCAACGGCGCCAACGCCAGCTTCGCCACCGGTTCGCGCAAGTACAGCCGCGATTGCACTTCGGTCACCGTCTCCTCGCCCGGACGGATCGTGAAGCGATACGCGCCGGTCGCTCGCCGCGAATCAAGCAATGCGTAGATGACGAGCTGACGTGATCCGCTCGCAGGCCGCTCGATCCAGAACTGTTCGAAGCGCGGAAACTCTTCGCCACTGCGCTCGGCCGTGTCGATGGCGAGGCCGCGCGCCGAGGCGCCGTAGCGCTGGCCCTGCCCGAGGGCACGAAAATAGCTGGCGCCTAGAAACGAAACCAGCTCGTCTTTGTATCCGGGCGCGCTCGGCACCGCATTGAGCGGGAAGTGAACGCGAAACCCTGCAAAACCGAGTTTGCCGAGTTGAGCCCGGTCCAACTTGTTGCGACCGTAATTGAACGCGACCGGGTCGAAAGTGATCTCGCTGACCTCCTTACCGACGACCTCATAGATACGCACCGGCTGATCGAAAATGCCGCCTAGATGGAAGAACTGAATTTCGAACGGCAGCTTTTGCGCGCGCCACAGCGATTGGGCCGTATCGAAGCGGATGTCGCGCGTCTGGTCGTA
>JACCSD010000205.1 GCA_013813185.1 Burkholderiaceae bacterium | reverse complement strand
CTCGAAGATCGCGTTTCTATCGCGCGCGCTGAAGCCGGACGAGCGCACGCCGGTGGCCGCGCTGCGGCCCGATGCGATCGTCAAGCGCGATAGCAGGGACATGGTCTTTGTCGTTGGCAAGGACGATCAGGTCAAGCTCACTCCGGTAGCTGCCGGTGCCAAAGTGGGCGATCTGGTGCGCGTCGATCTCGCTCCGGGAACACGGGTCGTGATCGCGCCGCCCGAGCGTCTGGTGGATGGCGCCACTATCGCCGCGGCGAAGAAGTAGCGATGGACGCGCACGCTGCGGTAAGTGTGCGCATAGTCGATGGGGAGCGCGCAGCGACGGATTCGCTGCGCCAACACGGGCCGCGCGAAAATGGACCGCGCTAGATCCCACCGGACGAAAACACCCCACGCGAACGGCGCGCGCTGGTTGAGATCGAGCGTCTGTCCAAGGGGTATGTGCGCGGCGAGCAATCGGTGCCTGTCCTGACGGACATCAATCTGACCATCAACGAGCGTGACTTCGTTGCGCTGATGGGCCCCTCCGGGTCGGGCAAAAGCACGCTGCTGAACCTGATCGCCGGCATCGACAAGCCGGATGCGGGATCGCTGTTGATCGCTGGCGAAGACATCACGCAATTCAACGACAGCGAGCTGGCCGACTGGCGCGCGCGCACGGTCGGATTCGTGTTCCAGTTCTACAACCTGATGCCGGTGCTCACCGCGTTTGAAAACGTCGAGTTGCCGCTGCAGTTGACGTCGCTGTCACGCGCCGAGCGGCGCGAGCGCGTCGACTTGTTGATGTCGATGGTCGGATTGACCGACCGCAGCAAGCACTATCCGAATGAATTGTCGGGCGGACAGCAACAGCGAGTCGCGATCGCGCGTGCGCTGGTGACCGATCCGCTGATCGTGATCGCCGACGAACCGACCGGCGATCTGGACCGGCAATCGGCGGCGGACATTTTAAGTTTGCTCGATCGATTGAACCTTGAGCTCGGCAAGACGATCGTGATGGTGACGCACGACCCGCGCGCGGCCGAAGCCGCGCACCATCTCATTTATCTCGACAAGGGCCAGTTGACCGACACCGCCCCAGCGCACTGATGCTGTTCTTCCTGAACCTCGTTTTTCGGAATGTCTTTCGCGCCAAGCTGCGCACTACGTTGACGATCGTGGGCCTGGTGATCGCGACGCTCGCGTTCGGCTTGCTGCAAACCGTCGTGCGCGCGTGGTACGCCGGCTCGGAGGCGGCGTCGGCGACGCGGCTGATCACGCGCAACGCGATTTCATTGACGTTTGCTATGCCGATCTACTACCGCGAGAAAATTCGCTCGGTGCCGGGCGTAACGGCAGTAGCGGTGTCGAACTGGTTCGGAGGCACGTACAAGGACCCGAAAAACTTCTTCGCGCAGTTCGCGGTCGACGCGCCAACGTATTTTCCGATGTATCCGGAGTTCGTTTTTCAGCCCGACGATTTTCAGGCGTTCATGCGCGATCGCCGCGGCGCCGCCATCGGAAGGCAGCTAGCCGATCTGTACGGCTTCAAGCTCGGCGACACGATTCCGCTGAAGAGCGGCATTTATCCCGGCAGCTGGGAATTCAACGTGCGCGCGATCTACGACGCGAAAGATGAAACGACGATCACGCGCCAGATGTACTTTCACTATGACTATCTGAACGAGCAGCTGAAAAAGACGGCGCGTGGCCGCGCGGACTTCGCGGGCGTGTTCGTCGTCGGAATCGACGACGGGCCGTCGGCGCCCGATATATCGCGCGCGATCGATGCGCAGTTCAAAAACTCGCTGGCCGAAACGCTGACCGAAACCGAGAAAGCATTCACGCTGAGCTTCGTTGCGATGGTCGAAACGATCATCACGGCGATCGAAGGCGTCAGCTATGTCGTCATCCTGATCATCATGGCGGTGGCGGCCAACACGATGGCGATGACAGCGCGTGAGCGGCTGTCCGAATACGCGACGCTGAAAGCGCTCGGCTTCAAACCCGGCAAGGTGGCCGCGATGATCATGGGCGAAGCGTTCTTGCTGGCGATCGTCGGCGCCGGCATTGGCATGTTGCTGACTCCGATCGTCGTGCAGGTGTTTCACTCGTTGACGATCGCCGTCTTTGCCAAGATGCCGCTAGTGGCGCAAACGTTCTACTTGCAGGCCGCGTGCGCGGTCGTCGTCGGTCTCGTGGCCGGCGTCATCCCCGCCTATCGAGCCGCACGCGTCAAGATAGTCGACGGCCTGCGCCACATCGGCTGACAGTCGGATGCAAAGCTACTGCGCGCCCCAATCTTGCGCCTGCGGTGCCGCAGCTTTAAATGCGCGTACCTCTATACGCGTCCGCTCCTCGGCACAAGCTCGGGGCTGCTCGCTACGCTTTTCATCCGACTGTTGATTCTTGATGCGCGTTCCGTTCAGCTACATACGACGCAACTTGTGGGTGCGCAAGTTGACCACGGCGCTGACCGCAGGAGGAATGGCGCTGGTCGTCTTTGTGTTCGCCGCGGTGCTGATGCTCGACGCTGGCTTGAAAGCGACGCTGGTGGCCACCGGCTCGCCCGACAACGTAGTGCTGATCCGCCAGGGCAGCCAGACTGAAGTGCAAAGCGGAGTTTTCCGCGAGCAGGCGGCGCTGATCGAAACATCGCCTGAAATTGCACGTGGCTCGGACGGTCAGCCGCTGGTATCCAAGGAAGTGGTCGTGCTGAACTCGTTGCCCAAAATCAGCGATCCCAACAAGCGCAGCAACGTTGTTGTGCGCGGCCTGCCGGAGATCGGAAAGACCCTGCGGCCCCAGGTGCGCATCGTCGAGGGCCGGATGTTTCGCCCCGGATCCAACGAAATCGTCGTTGGCAGCTCG
>JACCSD010000204.1 GCA_013813185.1 Burkholderiaceae bacterium | reverse complement strand
CTGCGTTCGAATCGCAGGTGAAGCGGTTGGCCGTGTTCGGCTATCAATACATTCCCGATTACGAACGCGCGTTACCCGACCGCCGCTTTTTCAAGCGTGTCGTCAACGGCGTGCGCACGCATCATGTCCACGTGGTCGAGAAAAACGGCGTGTACTGGAAGCGGTACATGAAGTTCCGCAACAGCCTGCGCGACGACGCCTGGCTGGCATCGCGTTACGCCGAAGTCAAGCGCCGCCTGGCTGCGCGGCACTCGTTCGATCGAGACGCTTACACCAACGGCAAAACCGGTTTCATCGAGGCCGTGCTCGCGATGCCGCCGCGCGATTCGAAAAGTGTTGCCATGCTGCGGCCGTCGTATGCGTTTACTTCGGCGCAGCAGCCGGCGCCGATGACGGTCTAACGCCAACCGCAGGACTGGAGCGGAAAGTGCCCGCATATCGTTCGCGCAACACGTTTTTTTGTACCTTTCCCATGGTGTTGCGCGGCAATTGCTCGACGATGAATACGCGTTTCGGCACTTTGTAGTTGGCGATGCGGCCCTTCAGCGCATCAACTAACGCGGTCGGCTCCAACACTGCGCCATTGTTGCCGACGACGATTGCCACTACCGCTTCACCGAAGTCCGGATGCGGAACACCGATGACAGCCGACTCATCGACGTCGGGCATGTCGTCGATGTAGCCCTCGATTTCTTTCGGATACACGTTGTAGCCGCCCGAGATGATCAAGTCCTTCGAGCGGCCCACCAGCGTCAGGTACCGAGCCGGCACATCGCGTCCTCCAAAGTATCCGATATCGCCCGTGCGAAACCAGCCATCTGCAGAGAACTCGTCTTTCGTTTTGTCGGGCATGCACCAATACCCCGCAAACACATTCGGTCCGTTGACCTGGACCGCGCCGATCTCGCCTACTGTGCACCGCGTGTCGTCATCGTCGACCACACGCACGCCGACGCCCGGCAGCGGCACGCCGACGGTACCGGCCAAGCGCGGCCCGTCGGACTCGAAGTAAGGATTGGACACCAGCATCACCGTTTCGGACATGCCGTAGCGCTCGAGTATCCGATGGCCGGTGCGCTGCTCGAATTGCTGATGCGTTTCTGCGAGCAACGGCGCCGAGCCCGCGATGAACAGCCGCATCGAGCGGCAATGTTTACGATTGAAGGCGGGTTCGCCTAGCAGCCGCGTGTAGAACGTCGGCACGCCCATCATCACGGTCGAACGCGGCAGCCTCTCGAGCACCTGCGCAAGATCGAATCGCGGCAGCATCAGCATCTTTGCGCCGCCAAACAGCGCCGCGTGCGAGGCGACGAACAATCCGTGCACGTGAAACAGCGGCAGCGCATGCAGCAACACGTCGCGCTTGCCGGCGGCACGCGCCGCCTCGAACCCCCAGAATTGATCGAGCGTGAGGGCGTTCGAAGTTAGATTTCGATGCGACAGCATCGCGCCCTTGCTGCGCCCGGTCGTGCCCGACGTGTACAGGATCGCAGCCAGATCGTCGGCTGCGCGCTGCACCGTGTCGCGATCGGCAGGGAACGCGGCGGCGGCTGCGAGCAGCGTGCCGTCGCGTTGCTCTCCCAATGTCACGACATTCGCGCACCGCGCCGAGCGCGCAATCGGTTCGATCTCCGCCAGTCTTGGCGGCGTGCAGACAACAACCGCGGGCTCGGCATCGCGCAGAAAGTAGTCGAGTTCGGCGCGCTGGTAGGCGGTGTTCAACGGCACATACACCAGGCCTGTGCGCAGCGTCGCCAGGTACAGCATCAGACACTCGGGCGACTTTTCGACTTGCACGGCGACGCGGTCGCCACGTTTCAGCTTGAGCGAGTCGAGCCAATTCGCTATGCAGCCGCTCGCACGATGAAGATCGCGCCAGCTGTACGTCAATCCGTCGAGTGTTTCGATGCAGACGCTGTCGAGATCTTTCGGGTAGCGGCGCTCGATCGCCGCGTACACGTTCGCGTTCGAGCTCATTTGCCCACTTACTTGCCCAAGAAGTTCGGCGGACGCTTGGCAAGAAATGCGCGCACACCTTCGTGATAGTCGTGCGAGTCGAGAAACGCAAAGCTCTCATCGAGCTCGTGCTGCGTGTAATCGAGCCCGCGCGATTGAAAGCGGCGGATGTTGGCCTTGTTCTGGCGCGCGGCTAGCGGCGAGCCGGCCGCGATATGCGCAATGCATAGCTGTAATTCGGTCTCGAACGAAGCCGCTGGCACCACTCGCGTCACCAGGCGCCGCACTTCCGCTTCTTCGGCCGACAGGATGCGGCTTTCGAGCAGCATTTCGGCGGCGACCGCCGGGCCGACCAGGCGCAGCAGCGGCACCAGCTCGGGCAGTGCCAAAGGAAACCCCAGGCGGCCAATCGGCACGCCGAAGCGAGCCGTGTCGGCGGCGAGTCGGATGTCGCACAGCGACGCAATTTCAAGCCCGCCACCGACGCACACGCCCTCGATCGCGGCGATCAACGGCACCGGGCAACGATCGATCGCAGCGAGCGCGTTGCCGATCGTTTCGATGTGGTACTGGCGCCCGCTCGATGGATCGTGCCGCACGCGATCGAATTCCTCGATGTCCGCGCCGGCGGCGAAATTTCCGCCTGCGCCCCGGATCACGACGACGCGCAGTGATTCCGCGTCGCCAATCTCGCCAAACACGCGCGCGAGTTCCTGCCACATGGCCACGCTGACCGCGTTGAGCTTGCCCGGCGAGGCGAGCGTGACAACGGCAACGCCACCGTCAATCGAAACATCGACCCGGCCCGCCATGGCCCGTCAATCGAATTTCGCGCGAGACGACTTCGTCACGTCGGCCCCTCCGCCGGGAGGAAACGGAACATTCAGCGTGGTCGGCTTGTTCGGCCACGCGTGCGCGTGCGCGGGTGAAGTGATCGCCGCCGACGACGCCACGACTATCGCAATGAAAACTCTCATGTTGTCCCCTTCATTGCTTGAATATTATTCAAGGCTCGCATCTTCGCGCGGAACGGCGTGATACGTCGCACCGGGCTTATACCAACCGCGCCACTGCTTGCGCATGCACGACGCTGCCTTCGAGAAACCGCTCGTGGTATTGCTCCACCCTGGCGAGATCGTACAGATAGTTCACCATCATCTCGTATGACTGACGTAGGCCGTTTTTCGACAGGTCGCCCGCCCAGTTGATGCGCTGCAGCCGCGCGCCATTACCCAGGTGAAACTTTGCCACCGGATCGCCGGCGGCGGTCGGCGACACATAGCGAAGGTAGATCTAGGACAGCGCGAGCAATGCGTCCCGCTGATTCTTCGACATCGAAGGCGGCGCTGCCGCGCGCGATCATCGAGGCTTGCGAGCGCACCCTGCAACCGTGCGCGAACCGGATTCAGCTCGGCGGCTGCGACATCGACTTCGCTCAGCCACCGTGTAAAACCGGGCATCGGCGACAGCGTGCAGAACGTGCGTATCGACGGAAACTCCGCATGCAACCGCTCCGCGACGCGTTTGATCAAAAAGTTGCCGAGCGAAACACCACGCAGGCCCGGCTGGCAATTGCTGATCGAATAAAACGTCGCCACCTTGAAACGCCTTGCCTCGACCGGCTGTGCCGCCTTCTCGATCAGCGGCGCGATTGCGGCAGGCATCACGGGAACCAGTGCGATCTCGACGAAAATGAGCGGCTCGGCGGGCAACTGCGGATGAAAAAAAGCAAAGCAGCGCCGGTCGGGCTGCAATCGCCGGCGCAGATCGTCCCAGCCGTCGATCGCATGCACCGCTTCATGCTGAATGATTTTTTCGAGCAGTTGCGCGGGCGAGTTCCAGTCGACTTGCTGCATTTCGAGAAACCCCGGGTTGAACCAGGACGAAAGCAGGTGCAAAAAGTCGGCTTCGACCGCTGCGAGCTGTGGATACATCGGAAGCAGGCGCAGCAACTGCCTGCGCATCTGCACGATCAGTGCTGTACCTCCACGCGCGCGGTTCAGGCGGCGCAGCAGCTCCTGACGCGGCGGCTCGGCGGCCGCAGTCAGGCCCATCAGCGTCTGTACCGTCGGAGCCGCCGCGTATCGCTGTGCAGCGTCGAGGACGTCGGCCGGAGTCAGACCAAAATCTTCGTCAAGATGCTGGAAGAATCTGAGCTGCTCCGGTTCGGGCAGATGCTGATACTGCTGAAGCGCGGTGGCGGCATGCGCCGCACTGTTGGCCTCGCCGCGTGCCGACAA
>JACCSD010000304.1 GCA_013813185.1 Burkholderiaceae bacterium | reverse complement strand
CGCTGCTCGATAAGTTGCCCCTTTGGGCTGGCTACGTGTTTGCCATTCTGTGCTCGGTCGGAATGGGCTACAGCCTGGGCAGCGCGAGGTCGAGTTTCCCGGATCCGAGACAGGACCAGATCACCCTCATTGCCATAGCCGCCGGCGCTTTGCTATTTATTCTCTTTTTGGATCTGCAACTCCGCAGCGAAGAGCGTCGCCGTGCGCACCGCGCGGAACAGCTCAGACTCAGCAAGGAGGCGATTGCTGTTGAACTGCTCGATCCGGTGGACCGTCACGTGCTCGAAGCATTGGATCAGATTGCCGGCGCCAAAGGGATCGATCGAGCGACGTTGATCCCGGCGGTACTTCAGCAGTACGTCGCGCGAAAATCGCACGAAACCGCCCTGGCAGAGCGCGCTGCGCAGGACAAGGCAGGCTCAGCCGGCCAACCGGAGTCACCCTCCGGCTGGCAAAAAACGCTGCCTGCCTGGTTGGAAACGCTGCCGGGGTCGTTAGACGTCAAGACTCCCTGACAAGGGACTCCGCTCGGTACGGTCGATCGGTCACCAACATCGTCATCAGCGCACCGAACACCGCCGCCGCGGCCATCAGCAGTAAACCTTGCTGCCACGCTGAGTTAACGTCGCCCGCGCTGCTGCCACGATCGATCAACCAGCCTACCGCGGGCTGCAGCACGCCGGCGCCAAAGAAAATTCCGACGTTTACGACCGACGTCGCGATGCCGGAATGCTCGGGCCGGTTTACTTCTTTCGCGATCGTCCAAGACAGCGTGAAGCCGGGTATCAGCAAACCCATCAACAGAAACCAGGCCAGCGTGGCAGCGACCGGCCAATCAACGCGCAGAATCAACGGCAGCCACGACGCCACGTACAACAGCGTGAACACTCGCATCACTGCGCGGCGGCTGCCGAGACGATCGGACAGCATGCCGATGGCGAGCGAACCGAACGCCACGCCGACGAGCAGTGCACTGACATGCTGCGCTGCCGTTACACGCGACATCCGATAGGCGTGCTCAAGCCACGGCACCGCCCACAGCCCGGCGAACGCCAGGAAACTTCCGCCGATTCCTACATTGACGAAGAAGCCTGGCCACGTCGCCGGATTGCGAAGCACGCTGGCAAGCGCTCGAGTCCAGCGGACGCGCTCGTCTTGCTGCGAAGCGGAGTTGTTCACTGGCGCGAATCCGCGCGCCTGCGGCGTATCGCGCACGATCAGCCACGACACTATTCCAAGAACAACGGACAGCACTGCAAGCGCTACGAAGACCGAACGCCACGATGTCTGCGTCACGACCCAAGCGAGCGGCGCGCCGGCGACCACTGCGCCAAGATTTCCGGCCAGCATCGTGGCGCCGGATAGCGTCGCGAACCGATTTGCGGGAAACCAGTCGGCCGAGATTTTCAAGACGGCGATAAACGCGACCGACGCACCGATGCCGACCAGCGTGCGCCCCGCAGCCGCTATTTCGAAGGTGGGCGCGAGCGCAAACACCAACGAGCCGATGCCGGCAACGACGGAGCCGCCGGAAATTATCTTGCGCGGCCCGAGCGTATCGGCCAGGACGCCGACCGGCACCTGCAGCAACGTGTAGACGTAGAAGTAGGTAGCCGCCAGCGTCCCGAGGAGCGTCGCGTTGATCGCCAGATCACGCGCGAGCTCAGACGCGATGGCCGCTGGAGCAATGCGGTGAAAGAACGACAGCACGAAGCTGGCGAGGACCGTGCCCAAGATAAGACGGCGAGTGGTGCTGAACGACATCAAGACAGAGACGGTTTCTAGATGGTTAGCCTGGCTAAATCCGAGGACTCTGCTGCGCAAACACGCGGCCCGCAAACACCGTTACCGCGACCGCTGCGGCGAACAGCCACGTGATTGCCGGTGCGACTTCTCCGAAGAGAAGCGTTGCGAAACCGATCGTCAGAAACACTTGCAGCAACTGCACCTGCCCGACGCGCGCGACGCCGCCGAGGGCGAGCCCGCGATACCAGGCGAAGAAGCCTAGCCACTGCGATACGAGCGCCACGTACGCAAAGCTCGCCGCCACCGGCGGGCTCCACGGCCACGGCTGCTGCCACGCGAGCCACACGACGGGAGGGAGAAGCAGCGGCACCGAACACACAAGGGCCCAGCAGATCACTTGCGCTCCACCCATCTCGCGCGCCAGCCGCCCGCCTTCAGCGTAACCGAACGCGCCGAGCACGACGGCTGCCAACAACCATAGATCGCCGATCGCGAGCGAGCCCGCGCCCTGCGTCAGCGCAAACGCAATCACGACGACGCTGCCTGCCATTGCACACAGCCAGAACGCGCGCGACAGCCGCTCGCCGCCGGGCCACGCAGCAAACAGTGCAGTAGCGAGCGGCAGCACGCCAATCACGATCGCGCCATGCGACGCGGGCACGGTTTGCATGCCGATCGACGAGCACACCGGAAAGCCGACGACCACGCCGAGCGCCACGCGCGCAAGCGATGCCAGCTGCGTGCGATTCGGCCATTGCGATCGAGCGGCGG
>JACCSD010000295.1 GCA_013813185.1 Burkholderiaceae bacterium | reverse complement strand
GGGAAGTCGACATCGATGATTTTCGGAGTCGGCATCGACATCGTCGAAATCGATCGCATCGCGGCCAGTTACGCGCGCTTTGGCGAACGCTTTGCGCAGCGGATCCTGGGCGCACGCGAGTTCGAGCACTTCCAGATCCGGCACGCCCGTTCGGACCAGCGCGGTCTGGCGTTTCTCTCGACCCGCTTCGCCGCCAAAGAGGCGGTAGCGAAAGCGCTCGGGCTCGGCATGCGCTCTCCGATGCGCTGGCACGCAGTCGAAATTTTGAACGACCCATCCGGACGGCCGCTCGCTTCGACGCATGCGGATCTAAGGCGATTCGTCGAGAGGCATCGATTGCGATTGCATGTGTCGCTGACGGATGAGCGAAGCACCGCTGCGGCGTATGCCATCGCCGAAGTGATCGAATGAGTCGGCTCGGGCCGGTCGCCGTCGGGGTTGAAGGAAAGTCGTTGACCGCGACCGACCGCGAACGGCTAGCGCATCCGCTAGTCGGCATGGTGATTCTGTTCAGCGCCAACTACGAGTCGCCTGAGCAGTTGATCCTTTTGTGCAGCGACATTCATGCACTGCGCGACCCGCCGCTGTTGATCGCCGTCGATCACGAAGGCGGCCGTGTGCAGCGATTCCGTGACGGCTTCACCCGCTTGCCTCCGATGCGGCGGCTGGGTGAGCTGTGGGATCGCGACGTCCTGCTCGCATGCCGAGCCGCGGCGTCGCTGGGTTACGTGATGGCCGCCGAGTTACGCGCGCACGGCGTCGACATGACGTTCGCGCCGGTACTCGACATCGACCACGGCCGCAGCAAGGTGATCGGTGACCGCGCGCTTCACTCCGACGCGAGGGTCGTCAGCATGCTTGCCGCCCACCTGACGCACGGCTTACTGCTTGCCGGCATGGCGAACTGCGGCAAGCACTTTCCGGGGCATGGTTGGGCAGAAGCCGATTCGCACTTCGAGCTTCCGGTCGATTCCCGCGCGCGTAGCGATATTGTGAACAACGACGCGGCTCCGTATCGCTGGCTCGGCCCAATGCTCGCGGGTGTGATGCCGGCGCACGTCGTCTATTCGCAGATCGATCGAGAGCCTGCCGGCTTCTCGCAGCACTGGATCAAGAAAGTGCTGCGAGAGAAACTCGGTTTCACCGGCGCCGTGTTCAGCGATGACTTGCTAATGGCGGGCGCGGGTGCAGCGGGCACTGTCGCCCAGAGGGCAGAAGCAGCCTTCAACGCTGGCTGCGATTTCGCGCTGGTCTGCAACGACACGGCCGCAATGGATGAAGTATTGGACGCCGTCCAATGGCAGCACACGGCGGAGTTCGACTTACGCGTTGCCCGATTGAAGCCGCGAGGCCCGGCACCGTCGATGACGCGACTGCGCGAGAACGCCGAGTATCGCAGTGCTCAGCAAGACGTCTCAGTGCTCTTAAAGGATCCAGCATGAGCGTCCGTTGGACCCACATCACTATTCCGGTCACCGACATCGACGGCTCGATTGCGTTCTTTTCTGATGTCTGCGGCCTATCGGTCGTGCGTGACCGGCGGCGCGACGGTGGGAGCACGGTTTGGCTTGGGCCCGACCCAGAAGCAGGCGAGAAGCCGACCTTCGTCGTCGTGATCGAGCAAAGCGAAGTGCGTAAGCCGCTTGATCACTTCGGGTTTCAGTGCGATAGCCGCGAGGAAGTGACGGCCTTGGCCGAGCGCGCCCGCGCGAACGGCACGCTAGTCGAGGGTCCGATTGATCACGGCGGCATTGTTGGCTACATCGCCCTGGTCCGGGAACCGAGTGGTCATTTAGTCGAGTTCACTCATGGGCAGCCGCTTAAGGGCCTGCCGCCTCGCAAATCTGCGTCGGCATGATGTCGGATCGCAGGCGTTAAGCGCGCTCGATATAACTTCCGTCGTCGGTATTCACACGGATTTTTTCGCCGATGTTGACGAACGGCGGCACCTGAACGCTGATCCCTGTTTCGAGCGCTGCCGGCTTGAAGCTGGTGGTGGCCGTCGAATTCTTGATGCCCGGCTCGGTATCGACGACCTCGAGGAT
>JACCSD010000076.1 GCA_013813185.1 Burkholderiaceae bacterium | reverse complement strand
GTGCGATGCGCGATGACCACGCCGCTCTTTTCTTGCACGTTATCCGGGGGCAGCCAGTTGTCTTCCGCATTGACGTAGATCTCGAAAAACCCCCACGTCTTGCGCGTGAGCCTGCGCAGGAACTGTGTTTGACCGAGTGACAGATTCTCGCTGCGCGGCGCAAGCGGCCGGCTGATCCACCAGGCCAGAGCCGGAGATACCAGCCACAGCAACAGAATCGGCGCGGCGATCCGCAATGCCGACACGTTCATTGCGGGCAACACGGTCCACGTGAGCACCGCGATCGCCGGCGCGATCCACATCGTTTGATAAACCGCGGCCAAAGCGGTGTTATCGCTTTCTTCGAGCTGCCGCTCGACGATGTTCGATGGCTTCCACTCAAGCAGGCGTTTGTGCGAAATAAGCATGCGCCAAAGCGTGCGCACGATCGCGTCAAGCGAGTAAAACGCTTCGTAAGGAAGCCATGCAAGTGCCAGTAGCGCCTGCGCAAATTGCACACGCGCCGTGCGCGCAACCGCCAGGATGTGCTGTTCGAGTACGGCCTCCTCGGGTTTGCGCAGAAGGTCGGTCAACGCAGTCGCAAGCGCCGGTAGCAACAGCACGGCAACGACCACTGCGGTCCATAGCAACGGATCCGGCAGCACAGCCCAACCCAGGAGCAGCATCAACAGCAACGCAGCCGGCACCAGGCTGCGGCGCAGGTTGTCTAACACTTTCCATTGAGACAGCCAGGACAGCGGGTTGCGCACACGATGGCCATCAAGCGTCGGCACGCGCCGGCGCAGCCATCCGACCAGTTGCCAGTCCCCCCGGATCCAGCGATGGCGGCGCGCGACGTCGGCGCTGTAGCGCGCCGGAAATTGTTCGTACAGCTGGACGTCGCTCAACAGTCCCGAGCGCGCGTAGCAACCCTCCAGCAGGTCGTGACTCAGGATCCGGTTGTCGGGAAACCGATTGGCGAGCGCATTTTCAAACGCATCGACGTCGTAGATACCTTTGCCGATAAACGAACCTTCACCGAACGCGTCCTGATACACGTCGGAAACCGTGCGTGTGTACGGATCGAGTCCGGGCTCGCCGCTGTAAAGCCGCGCATACGATGAACGACGGGTGCCCGGCAGGCTGACGGCAACGCGCGGCTGCAGAATTCCATAGCCGGCCGTGACGACGCGCCGGTTGGCGGTGCGCGCGGGGCGATTGGAGTGCGGCCGATCAAAGCGTGGCCGATCGAACTGAGGCCGGTTCAGCGGGTGTGCCATGACCCCCGTCAGTTGGTGGGCGCTGTCGCGCGGTAACTGCGTATCGGTGTCGAGCGTGATGACGTACTTCACCTGCGACAGGACCTCGGTGTCGCCGACGATCAACGAAAACGCGTCGCGCGGATTGCCCCGCAGCAGCGAATTCAGGTCGCCGAGCTTGCCGCGCTTGCGCTCGTAGCCCATCCACGTTCGTTGCTGCGGATTCCAGCGGCGCGGACGGTGCAGCAGATAAAAAATGTCGCCTCGAGAATGTTCGGTTGGAGCTTCGTCCGGATCCGACGTGGCGTCGGCAGAAGCTCCGTACGAGCGATTGAGCGCGTTGATGCCGTCCTCGGCGAGCTGCAGCAACGGCGCGTCGGTAGGTAACGACTCTTCGGCGGCATCGGGAAAATCGGTCAGCAGCGCAAAGTGCAGATGTGGGTCGCGATTGGCCAGAAAACGCACTTCGAGCGCTTCGATCAGACCGTCGACGCTGGCCGCATCCGTCAGCAGGGTCGGAACCACGACCAGCGTGCGCGCTTCGGGCGCGATACCTTCGCTGTAGTCCATGCGCGGCAAAGACTTTGCATCGACCAGCAGCGTGGCGAGCCAGTTGACGATCGAAACCGCGATCTGGCTGGTCGCCAGCAGCGACAAAACGAAGACCAGCGTCAGCAGTGCAATCGACGCAGCGTCGTTCGGTTCGGCCAGCTCCGAGTACACATGCACCGCGAGGCCCGCGGTCAGCATTCCCGCGATGACTGCAATCGCTCCGAGATAGATCTGCAGCGGATAGCGGCGGCCAAACGTTCGCAGCGCGTCCAGCGCGGAGCGCTGGGCGCCAACCGCGCCTTCCAGTGCGGGCAACCCCTGGTCGATCAGATAAAAACCGACGTGCCGCGTGCGCGGATCTGCGTCTGTAGCGTCGCCGCTAGCCTGTGCCAGCTCGATCGCCTTGGCGGCCACTTCGGACTCCGACAACGCGCTGCGCCGTGCGATCTGTTCGGTCGCATGGCGGTAGCTGTCGCGCGTCGCGAATTCCATCGAGGCGTGAACGCCGGCGGGATCGCCACGCAAAATCCTTTCGACCGCGCTCATCTGCTCGACGAACTCGCGCCAGTCGATCGCGCTCAACAATCGCAGGCTGCCGATGCTGTTGCTGATCGACACCTGGTGCGAAGCCTGCAGTTGCGCCTCGAGCTGCACGAGTTGATCGATCGTCAGATGCGATTCGGCGAGTTGTTGCTCGATCCAGGTCAGCGCGAGCGCCAGCGCCGGGCTTTGTCCCTGCAGGCGGCGCGTCAGCTCGGCGACGAACGCACTGCCGAGCGGCGGCGATGAGCGCGCCATGTCGGCGATCACCAGGATCAGGCTCTTGGGATCGTTCTCCGCCATTTCCATCATCTGGTCGGCCCACACGTTCGCCAGATCGCGATCGGCGCGTGCAGTCGCCATGCGGACCCCGACCCGTCGCAAGTTCTCGATCAGCGCCAAGCGCAACATGATCGGAATCGCCCACAGCTCGCCCAGCTTCAGCGCCGTCACCGTCTGGTAGGCAGCGACAAAGCGGCTGAGACGCTGCGCGTCGACCAAGCCATCGCCGTGTGAAATGGTTTCGAGCGCGATGTCGTAGACGCGCGGCAGTCCGGCCGATGGCCCGCTGGCCAGCCGCGGCAACTCACGGCTGTAGCCGCGTGGCAGATGTCGCTTGGCAGTGGCGATCTGCTCTTCGATCAGATGGAAGTTGTCGATCAGCCATTCACCGGCCGGCGTAACACGTCCGTGGGCCGATACCGAGGCCGTCAGCAGATTGCACACCTCGACCAGCGTGTTTTCGTTGTCGGCCAGGCGCGCGAGCAACGGCTCGCGCATACGGCGCGACGTCACCTTGTGCGCGGCCGCCAGCGTCTTGCCGTACTGCTCCATCTGATCGGCGCTGAAAAGCTCCGATCGCAAAGGCGCTTCTTCAACAGACGACGCAAGTGATAAGCCGCTGATTGAAAAGCGCGTCTTGAATTGGGTCAGGTGCCCGAGGATGGAACTGCCGCTCGCCCTCAATGAAGACGTCCAACACGTGATGTGCGATGAGGCAGGATACCAAGGTACGAGTTTCTGCTTCGGTGTGCAGGCACGGTCGCCGCTGCACTATCCTGTCGCCTGGGCTTCGCAGGTTGGCCGGAGCCCACGGCTCGACAACATATCGCATGAGGGGTGAAAGTGGCTGCATCGGAGGAGGAACCTGCCATGCTGCCGAGCGAGCGCCCGCAGTGGAGCGCGCTGCTGCGGCACTTCCGGCAGCTCGAATCCCGGCATCTGCGCGAGTACTTTGCCGAGGACCCGCATCGCGGCCAGCGCTTCAGCGCAGAGGCCGCCGGCTGGTATCTGGACTACTCGAAGCAACGTATCACCGACGAAACGCTGCGCCTGTTGCTTGAACTCGCACACGCTTGCGGCGTGCGCGAGCGCAGCGCGGCATTGTTTCGCGGGGACAAAGTCAATGTCACCGAACAGCGCGCAGCGTTGCACATCGCCTTGCGCGCACCGCGCGGTGATCACATCGACGAGCGCATCGTCGTCGACGGCAGGAATGTCGTGCCGGACGTGCATGCCGAGCTTGACCACATGGCGGCGTTCTCGAGTCTCGTTCGTGCCGGTGAGTGGAAGGGTGCGAGCGGCAAGCGCGTTCGCAACGTAGTCAATATCGGCATTGGCGGGTCCGATCTGGGGCCGGTGATGGCCTATGAGGCGCTGCGCTACTACAGCGATCGCGACATGACGTTTCGCTTCGTCTCCAACATCGACGGCACCGACTTCGTCGAGGCCGTGCGCGACCTTGCTGCCGACGAAACGCTGTTCGTGATCTGCTCGAAAACCTTCACCACCTCCGAGACGCTCGCCAACGCGCGGGCCGCGCGCCAATGGTGCCTGCAAGCACTTGGCGACCGGGCGGCGGTCTCAAAGCATTTTGTCGCGGTCTCGACCAACGCCGAAGAAGTCGTCAAGTTCGGTATCGACGCCGACAACATGTTCGGTTTCTGGGATTGGGTCGGCGGCCGCTACTCGATGGACTCCGCGGTGGGTCTGTCGACCATGATCGCGATCGGCGCGGAAAACTTTCGCGCGATGCTGGCCGGTTTTCACGCGATGGACGAGCACTTTCGCACCGCACCGCCCGACCGCAATCTGCCCTGGTTGCACGCACTGATGGCGATCTGGAACAACAATTTTCTCGGCGCGTCGACCAGCGCGGTGCTGCCTTACGAGCAGTACCTGAAACGTTTTCCGGCGTACCTGCAGCAGTTGGTGATGGAGAGCAACGGCAAGCGCGTTACGGTCGACGGCGCTGCCATCGATTACCACACTGCGCCGGTGTTATGGGGGGAACCCGGCACCAACGGCCAGCATTCGTTCTACCAGCTGCTTCACCAGGGCACGCGATTTGTCGCGTGCGATTTCATCGGCTTTTGCCGGTCGCTCAGCCTGCTCGGTGATCATCATGACTTGCTGATGGCGAATCTGTTCGCGCAGAGCGAGGCGCTCGCGTTCGGCAAGAGCTCTGCAGAGGTCGCCGAAGAAGGCGTACCCGACGAGCTGGTGGCGCACCGCACTTTCGAGGGCAACCAGCCAAGCAACACGATGTTGAGCGAGTCACTGACTCCGCACTCGCTCGGAGCGCTGGTGGCGCTGTACGAGCACAGCGTGTTTGTGCAGGGTGCGATCTGGAACATAGATTCGTTCGACCAATGGGGCGTCGAGCTCGGCAAAGCGCTGGCCAAGCGCACGGCCGCCGAGCTCGCCGGCGGCTCGGAACCCGAGCTCACGCACGACAGCTCTACCAATGCGTTGATTCGCCGCTATCGCGCGCAGCGCGCGCGGTGATCGACCTCACGCGGTGCCCGCGTACGGCTGCGTAAGGATCTCCAACAGATGACCATCGGGGTCTGCGAAGTAGACCCCGCGACCACCGTTGTGGTGATAGATCTCGCCGGCGCGCCGTTTTCCGGGATCGGCCCAGTGCTGAATCCCGCGCTCGCGGATTCTGCCGAAGATGGGATCGAAATCGCTTTCGTCGATCAGGAAAGCATAGTGATGGGATGCAATGTCGCCTTCGATCTCGTCGAAGTCGAGCGACGCACCGTCGTCGAGGTGAACCACCTGAAACGGGCCGAAGGGTTTTGGTGCGGGCAGGCCGAGAACGTCTGCAAGAAATGTCGCCGAACGCTGTTTGTCGCGGCACCAGACGATGGTGTGGTTGAATCGAACGCTCATGTCATGTTCCTTTCCTGGCGCGCGCTGATCGTGTGATTACAGCCGCTCGACGATCGTCACGTTGGCAAGCCCGCCGCCCTCGCACATCGACTGCATCCCGTAGCGTTTGCCGGTGCGGCGCAGTGCGTGCACCAGCGTCGTCATCAGCTTCGCACCGGAAGCGCCAAGCGGGTGTCCCAATGCAATCGCGCCGCCCGATGCGTTGAGCCGGGCGGGGTCGGCGCCGGTCGCCTTCAGCCACGCCAGCGGCACCGATGCGAACGCTTCGTTGATCTCGAACAGATCGATGTCCTGCAGCCGCAGGCCGGCCTTGCTCAAAGCGATCGGCGTCGCCGGAATCGGCGCCTCGAGCATGACCACCGGGTCGTGGCCGAGCACCGTCATCTGATGGATGCGCGCCAGCGGCTTCGCGGCTGCACCCAGCAACTTCAGCCCGCGTTCGTTGACTACCAGGAGCGCCGCGGCGCCATCGCAGATCTGGCTGGCGGTGGCCGCTGTATGCCGGCCGGCTTCCTGCAGAAGCTTGACGGCGCCGATGCCTTCCCGCGTTGCATCGAAGCGGATGCCTTCATCGGCAGCGTGGGTTTCGTTGGTTGCCGCACCTTCAGCCGTGCGCACGGGCAGAGGCAAGATTTCCGTGCTGAAGTACCCGGCGCGGGTCGCTTCGCTTGCACGCTGATGGCTGAGCAGCGCGTAGTCGTCGAGCTCGTCCCTGGTGAGCTCGTATTTCACGGCCAGCATCTCGGCGCCGGCGAACTGGCTGAACTGAACGTTCGGATAGCGCGCCTGCATCGCCGGGCTCATGTAGCTGCCGAAGCCGTGCTTGAACGGCAGCGTTGCCGGCAGGCCCATCGGCACCCGCGTCATGCTCTCGACCCCGGCGGCGATCACGGCGTCCATGCTGCCCGCCATCACCGCCTGCGCCGCGAAGTGCAGCGCCTGCTGCGACGATCCGCACTGCCGGTCGATCGACGTCGCGGGCACCGACTGCGGCA
>JACCSD010000274.1 GCA_013813185.1 Burkholderiaceae bacterium | reverse complement strand
TCGCGAACACGCCATCGAACCGGTTTGCCGGTAAATCGAGTGCGAGAAAATCCTGTTGCCACACCTCGCACCCGGTATCAGCGCGCGCCATCTCGACGAAGCGCGCCGCGCCGTCGAGTCCGATCGGCACGTGTCCGAGCGCGGCAAATGCCTTCAGATCGCGGCCCGGCCCGCACCCGAAGTCGAGAATCGAAAATGGCGGCTCGCCTTCTATATGGCGCAGCAACGCGTCGATGTTCTGCCTGACATCGTGATCGCTCGTGCCATCGCGAAAGTCTTCGGCGCGCTGGTTGTAGTGCTCGAGCGTTAGCGCCGAGATATTTTCCGAATCGGACGGATCGAGTTTCACGCTGGGTCAATGGATATAGACATCATCGCGCGACACGATGCCCCACACCCCTGGATCCGCGTACACCCGAGCAAACCCACGGCGCGAGCAGTAGAAGGAAATGGTGGGTTCGATGTCGAGCGAAGCCAGTACCGGCGCGGCCCATACAAAACCGCCTTGGCTGCGCTTGTGCCCATGGTTCCTACTCCTATTTAAGCGGTAACGCGCGGCCGACGCCCATGCATTACTCCCGCAGTAACATTAGTCTGCTTTTGCCTCGGTATACGACGCGTGTCTGAACACCCCGTCACATTTCTCTTTACCGATATCGAAGGTAGCACCCGGCTCTGGGAGCAGGAACCCGAGCGGATGCTGCCTCTGATGGCTCGTCATGACGCCATCTCAAGATCGACGGTGGAGCGCCATCGTGGAACAGTCGTAAAAATGACGGGCGATGGTCTGCACGCCGCGTTCGCCAGCTCGGTCGACGCCCTGATCGCGACGGTCGAGATTCAAAAGCTGCTTTCGGAACCCGAAGCGAGCAACGGCATAGCACTGCGGCTGCGTTGCGGCCTGCACGCGGGAATCGATGAGCGGCGCGACGGAGACTTCTATGGGCGCGCGGTCAATCGAGCGGCACGCATCATGTGCGCCGCCCATGGCGGCCAGATGCTTTTGTCGCAAGCCGTTGCAGACCAAGTCAACGGACAGCTGCCCGAAGATGTGTCGCTACGCGACCTGGGTACGGTGCGACTGCGAGACCTGTCCGGCCCAGAGCATCTCTACCAGGTGCAGCACCCGCAATTGCGAGCCGACTTCCCTGCACTGCGTTCGCTCGAAGACACGCCGAACAACCTGACGCAGCAGCTCAACTCGTTCATCGGCCGCGAGCGGGAGCTCGCCGAGATCAAGGAAATGCTCGCGACGAACAGATTGGTGACGCTGCTCGGTATGGGGGGCATTGGCAAATCGCGGTTGTCGATGCAACTAGCGGCAGAGGTTTTGGACGACTTTCCCAACGGCGTGTGGTTTGTCGAGCTTGCTGCGCTGACAGACCCAAGCTCGGTTGCCCAGGCAGTGGCTTCTATGCTCGGAGTCAAGGAAGAGGCTGGGCGTCCGGTGATCGAAGCATTGACGAAATACGTGCGAGATCTGCAAGTGTTGATCATTCTCGACAACTGCGAGCAGGTGATTCACGGGTGTGCTGACCTAGCGAAACATCTATTGCAAGCTGGCGCGAACGTCAAGGTTCTTGCATCAAGCCGGAATTATCTTCATGTTGCCGGAGAGACGGCCTACCACGTACCTACATTGGCTGTACCTGATCCGCAGAGACCAATTGACATTGAACAGTTGGGCCGACAAGAAGCGGTGCGCCTGTTCGTTGATCGCGCGGCGGCATCCCGACAAGGATTCGCTTTAAATGTGCAAAATGGGGCTGCCGTGGTCGACATCTGTCACCGGCTCGACGGCATTCCGCTCGCTATCGAACTCGCCGCAGCTCGCGTGCGAGCGCTCTCGGTCCAAGCAATTGCGGAGAGATTGCATGACCGCTTCCGCTTGCTAGTGACGAGCGACCAAACAGTATTACCGCGCCAACGAACTCTTCGAGCCTTAATCGATTGGAGCTATGACCTGTTGAGCGACGCAGAACGCAGAATGTTTCAGAGGTTAGCTGTCTTCGCAGGCGGTTGGACGCTCGAAGCGGCCGAAGCGGTGTGTGCGGGCGAAGACTTGCGCAAGGATGACGTGCTGGACCTGTTGAGTTGTCTTGTGGAGAAGTCGCTTGTCGTAACGGACGTCGATGGCGGCCGCTATTGGATGCTCGACACGGTGCGGCAATACGCGCATGAGAAGTTGGCTGAAGCCGGAGACGAGGCCGGCGTGCGCGCAAGACACCTCAATTTTTATTTGTCAGTTGTCGAACAAGCACGCCCTCAGCTGCTGGGGTCTGAACAGGGATTGTGGCTTGCGCGCCTGGATGCTGAGCGCGAAAACCTTCTGTCAGCTCACGCCTTTTGTGATCAAGACTCCAACGGGGCAGATTTCGGCCTGCGCCTGACTTTTTCATTGAAATTTTATTGGTTAAATCGCGGCTTCCTCAATCTTGCTTTCGGCATGACAGTGCATGCCCTAGCTCGCCCCGGCGCGCAGTCGCGCGACTTCAGTCGAAGTCGAGGTTTGTGTGACGCTGGGCAATTATGTTGCTTTATGGGCCGCTACAGAGAAGCTCGAGAATTTTTGGAGGAGAGCCTATTCATTGCCCGTGAGATCGGCGATACGACAAGGGTTGCCGCGGTGCTGCAGCCGCTCGGTATGGCAGCGCTTGCTCTAGGGGATTCCATACAGGCGCGACGATACTCTGAGGAGTCTGTGGCGTTAGCGCGCGAGCAAGGAAACAAACGGCAATTGGCCGCGGCGATAAACGCGCTAGCGCAGCTGCATCGGGCTGAAAAGGATATCGAGAAGGCGAAATTGCTGTACGAAGATGTAGTGCTCTTGTCGAGGGAGTTGCGAGATCGACAGAGCATTGCGATCGGTCTTTTGAACCTGGCAATGGTTGCCATCGGAATTGAGTCGGGTAAGCGAGCGCCCGAGCTTTTGATAGAAGCTCTCACCATCGCCGAGGAGATCGGGTCGAAGCCGGCTGGACAAAGTGCGTTGGAAGTGACTGCGGGCCTCTGCGCAGTACAGGGCACATGGACTCGCGCTGCGCGATTATTCGGCGCAGCCGACGCGCAAGCGGAGAAGACCGGCTTACACCGAGACGCCGTCGATGAAGCGTTTCTAGCCCCTTTAGTGAGAGCAACACAAGAAGCACTTGGTCCGCGTGTATTCATGGCGGAAGAAGCGCGCGGGCGAACTCTCAGTTACGAAGAGGCAATACGTGAAGCAAGACGCGCGCTCCAAACTGAACCGGCTTTATCAATCATTCATTCATGATGTAAGGATCGCTAACCAACTGGCGCGCGCCCTCCAATCTGATGGTGTAGCTGTACTTCCCCGGCTTTGTATGCCGGTTGATGCACGAAAACTCCAAGGCGCCCTCCACACGAGGTGCGCAATCAATTTCGCCCTCGGCTCTATCAACCGTGATGCCGTTCCGGGCAAAGCGGAATTTTGAGTCCTTCGGCAGCTGCCACGTGATCGTCACGTTCCGCTGGCCGCTCAAAAAGACAAGCGGTTCCTGATTGACAACGATAAATCGATCCGCGACCACCGCCACCTGCGGGCGAGTGGGATCAGGCGGGGTCGAGTCCTTATGAAAGATCGAGCAGCCCGACAGCACTAATACGCAAGCGAGGTAGCTAAGCAGTTGCTTTTTCATTTTGTTCTCCCTGGTCAACACTCCGAGCCAGGATATTAGCGCTGCAAATGCGCAACACTACGAATATTCACGAGCGAATTTCATTGACCTGTATCACGTGCGCTTCTTATATTTCGTCCCCCGGCGATAAAGCCGGTTAGTGGAGGTCTTGAGATGTTCAACCTGGGCAGTAATCAACCAACCTTGTCGCGAATGACCTTCGCGGCGGTGGGCGATGGGCGCTCGGTGTCGGCAGTCGGCATCGTCACGTCCTGCGTCGGGAGAGCGCTGTCCAATGTGTCCGTGCTGACGATAGGTTCGAGCGGAAGTCCAGGGATGTAATTGGACTCTCTGCTGCCAACGGAAGCCCGGATCGCGATGAACGCCTCCGGGCTTTTTGTTTGTGCACTCTTAACCAATGGAGATCGTCATGAGGCGCTGGGATCGATGTAGTAGGACAGGTGACTTCTTTTACGCTGTAATGGTGATAGCCGCCTTCGTGGTCATGCGGTTCAGCTTCTTGGCCGACGTCGTCGAGTACGCGAGCAGCTTCAGCAATGCGGAGCAAGCAGCTGACGCTTCTCACGACGATGCGGGCAGGAAAGACCGCAAAGTAGTGGTTGCAGCGGGAGAGAAGAAGTGAGCGGCGTTATTGCGTGCCAGCGGATGTGTGACTCACCCGGTCGCATGTCACTGGCCGAGCCGCCTCGCATCAGAAGTTTGTTTCAAAAAGAACCCGCTTCTCATTGAGAAGCGGGTTTCTTCACGCGCGGATCTTCACCAGATCCTTCAGCACGCTGTCCAGCCCACCGTAGACACTGATCTTGTCGATCTTCTCGGTGACCTTTTCCAGCGTTTCGAGCTCCTTCAGTCGCAGTGCGACCGGGTTGTCTTCCATCACCTTCGCAGTGTTGAGCAGGCTGCGCGTCGCCGCCGTTTCTTCACGACGACGAATCACGTTCGCCTGCGCAGCCTTTTTCGGCTTCCACCACACGGGCGAGGATGGTCTTCATCTCGCTCGGCAGGATGATGTCCTTCACGCCGACGCTCGCGACCTCCAATCCGGCAGCACGCGCACGCGCACCGATGTGTTCAGCGACGGTGCGGTCGATCGACCCCTTGTCTTCGAGCAGCTCGTCGAGCGTACCTGTGCCGACGGCCGCACGCAGTCCGAACTGCAACTCGCGGTACAGATAGTCGAGCGGCTTGGCCAGCTGCGCGAATGCAGCCAGCACGTCGACGAAGCGCACGCCAGCGTTCAGGTTGATGCGCAGCGCCACCTTGTCCTTAGTCAGAATTTCCTGACCAGCGACTTCGAGCGGCAGCATGCGCAGGTCAACCAGCTCAACGCGCAGATCGCGGTTGAACTTCCAGAAAACGTACAGACCCGGCTGCAGCATCTGCTGCACCTTGCCGTCGACGAACAGCAGGCCGACGTGATGCTGCGGCACCTGCACTGCAAGTACATGCTCGGCGCTGATGACCTTCGCGCGACCAATTGCCGTTCCCAGCTGGAGCGTCAGGCTATGCGGCAGCACGAAGTTTTCGCTGATGTCGATGCGCGCTACGCGCACGTCGATATAGCCCTTCCAGTACAGGCGGTGCGTGTTCGGCGCAATGACTTCGACGAGCAGACTGTTTTCATAGCGCAGCCCGACTTCGGTCGGACCCACCTCGACGACATGGAACTCGCTGTCGATCAGCGCCGGCTCTGCGTGACGCAGATAGTCGGCCAGACGATGGTCGAACGTGGTCTTCGCGAGCGGATACTTTTCGACGGTCAGACGGTAAAACGGATCGAAGTAGCGGTGCTCTCCCGCGTGCAGCACAGTGACGAAGTCACCCTTGCGAAACAGCAGTCCGCGTTCGTCCTTCTTGATCAGGAACTTGCGGAACATGGTTTTCTCCTAAAGAACGATTTGATGAAAATGGGAGTGGGCCTCCCGGCCGAACGGCGGGCTCGGGGTTTGCATCACCAGAAAGGCGGACGCGCCGAAGACACGGCGCATTCCCGAGCAAGCTCGGTGGGGCGACGTGCCAATCAGCGGGGACCGTTTCGAAGTGATGCGCTGCCGGAGCGCAGCCGAGCGGGCGGTGCGGCCGTCTCGCTCATCGCACCGAAATGCAAATTCGCGATGGAGCCGCCGAGGCCTTCACGGTTGTGAAGCAAAGCCCTTTGCTAAGGGCATCCCGCGGGAGTCGAACCCGCGACCGCCGGATTACGAGTCCAGTGCTCTACCCGATTGAGCTAGGGATGGTCGTGACTGAAGGAGTCGAACCTTCTCCTCGCGTGCTCATTTCTTGATAAGAACGCGCGCGCTACCTCTGCGCCAAATCACGATGCATTCACTCAGCGCCTTGCCGCGGTATGCGCGCGCTTGACGTGCAGGACGGGCACGCGCACCAGGCAGCACTCACGAGGCTGGCCCGCTGACGGCAGCTTGCCGAGAGAATTACGTGGATCCGCAAGGAAGCGGGCCGAAATACTTACGATGCGATCAAAGCAGTCGCCGGGCCGGTAATGCTGTTCCTCAACAGTTCGCGCCGCTGCTTGTTGACGCACGGATCGAATCCGAAGCGCCTCCACGTCGCCGCGATGTCGGTCGCTGCGGCCGGGATGTAGGTAAACCGAAGGTCCAGCAATCGGGTGGCGGGTTCCAACTTGTTCTCAGCATGTCTCATGGCAATGCCTCTCCGTGTTTAGTGATGTCATCGTGACGAAGGCCCGCAACGCAATGATTTCGATGCCCTGCCCGATTCTTACGTTTGAAACAGGGTGCTCGGCAGCGAGCTGTTCACGAACTGCACGTTAGGGCGAACGGTCGGCGCGCGCCGCCGACCGTTCTGCGTCATCGTCAATGAATATTCACGCCTAGCCCTTGATGCACAGGATCTGCTTCAGCGTATGCACGACTTCGACCAGATCGACCTGCGCGGCCATCACCGCCTCGATGTCCTTGTACGCGCCCGGGATTTCGTCGAGCACGCCCGCGTCCTTGCGGCATTCCACGCCTTCGGTCTGCGAACCTACGAATGCCTGGTTCAGAGCCAGGTGCCTTAGGCCACTTGGCGACGCCGCGTCATTTGGCAAACCGCACGGGGATCGAACCCGTCTGATCAGATTGAAAGTCTGGTGGCCTTACCAGAAGTCAAGCGGTTCATGCTGGCGGAAGCGGGGTCGAGTCGAACGCCCAAGGCTGCGTAGCAGCCCACACCGTTTTCAAGACGGGCACCGTCGCCAATCGGTTTGGCGCTTCCATAGCTGGAGGTAGGTGCCGGATCGAACGCGCGCGTCATCGCTGATCGTCACCTCGCTCCCTTAGCAGAGGAGTGCCTTGCCACTCGGCCAACCTACCGTGTCCTAATTTGACGAAGCCGACTCAGTGCCGGCATGCAGCTCGCTTACCGAAGATAAGCATTGCATCGGGACGGCTTACCGATGCAAGAAAGTTCACATCCGCGTTCCAGGATGGCTCCGACGCCAGGCAAAAACATCCAGTTCCACGGCGCCGCGCTCGCCATCGGCAAACGCCATGAAAACAAGCGTGCTATCCGCGCGCCAACAACCCTCGACTGTTTGACCGGCGAGGCCGTTTGGCAGCAGGTACGTATAAACCGCGCGCTTCAAGCCTTCGGGACAGACCGAACCCCGGTCGTCGTACAAGTCGATTCGATCGCCGCGAGTGCCCGTGGCGACCGGTTCCTCAGCCCGAACAGCGGACAGGCCGCCCGCAAGCGTCGCGCCCAACAGTAGAGCCTTCCACAGATGTTTGTCGTATTGCATTCGCACTGTCCTCCGCCGGATACCCCTGTGTATACGGCGCGCTCACGCGGGTGCGATTGCGAAATCCGGAATTGCAGCCTGATTAAATGGACCACCTTCGGCTCCAATTCAAAGGATTGGTTGCAGGCCTCGGGATCGAACCGAGCGAGTGCGGCTTATGAAACCGCTGAGGACGCCAGGCCTCGCCCCTGCAGGTATGCCGAGATTCCCGTCAGTTGGGGCCTGAAACTATTCAGGGCAATCGCCCGGTATCGATCCGGGACCGGCGCGTTCACAGCGCGCGATGCAGACCACTACACACGATCGCCGACCAACCCTCGTGAGAAACGGACGTGTTCGCAGATCCGTTTCTACCGCTCATTTTATTAATTACTCGCCCAGCTTGATGTTGCGATCCTTCGCGACCTTCGTGTATGTGGCTTGCTCGCGCGCCAGGAACGCCGAAAACTCCGACGGTCCTAAGCCCAGCGGATCGACGCCTGCAGCCAACAGCCGCTGGCGCGTGGCGGGATCTCGCACTGCGTTGGCGATTTCCGCCGCGATGCGCTGGACCACGGCCGGCGGTGTTTTCGCAGCGGCATAAACGCCCTGCCAGTTGGTGAAGTGGAAGCCGGCAAATCCCGGCAGCTCGGCTACCGACGGGATGTCGGGCGTAGCAGCGGAGCGCTTGGCGCTGGTGACCGCGACGATTTTCAGTTTGCCCGACTTGTGGTGCCCAATGACGGGCGGCATGCCGGCGATGCCGATTTCAACCTGCCCCCCGAGAAGATCGGTCACCGCCGGCGCCGCGCCGCGATAGGGGATGTGAACGATGAACACGTCGCCGATTGCCTTGATCGATTCGCCGGCAAATTGATGCGAGCTGCCGGTTCCCGGCGTACCGTAAGACAACTTTCCCGGCGAACGCCTGGCGAGCGCAAGCAATTCCTGCATCGTGTTTGCGGGCACCGACGGGTGAAGGGCCACCGCGAGCGGGGTCTCGCCGATCAAAGCGACCGGCACCAGGTCTTTGGCCGGGTCGTACGGCACTTTCTGCCCGGCGATCGGCCCGACCAGCACTTCAGCGGGCGAGGCAATCAGCAAGGTGTAGCCATCCGGGTCACTCTTGGCGACGTGGTCAGTGCCGATTGCGCCCGAGGCGCCGGAGCGGTTCTCGACCACGAAGGGTTGCTTCAACTGTTCGGACATGCGCTGCGCGACCGTTCGGGCAACGAAGTCGTGCCCGCCACCAGCCGGGTAGCCGACGATGAAGCGCACGGTCTTGGACGGCCACTCCTGCGCGTAAGCCGGCGCGCTCGAGAGCAGCGAGATTAACGAGACCAGCGCCACGAAGATCATGCGAACCATGTTTCCTCCTACTGAAAATCTGCCACCGTACCCGGTGCCGGGGTAAAGCCGAAGTCGCCGCGCTCGATCACCGCGGCGCGCCCGCCGTTTAACGCGAGCAGCTCGGCTTGCCGCGCGTGCGCGCGCTGGTCGACCTCGTTCGGATCGCAAATCGAGAACAGAGCGCGGCGACAGTGCTCCAACGCATCGGCATGGGCGCCGTCGTCTGCTACGTCACGCAATTCTTCCGGATCCTCGTCCAGGTCGAACAGCTGCGCGGGATAGTTGACGTAGTGCACGTACTTCCATTGGTCCATGCGTATCGCGAACACGCCGGTGCTCGATCCCATGCCATGGTATTCGGACAGCACCGCGCGCCTTGGCTGCGCACCATGGGCGACATCAATCAGAGACACGCCCGGATAACCCGCCGGTATCTTCTCGCCGGCAA
>JACCSD010000271.1 GCA_013813185.1 Burkholderiaceae bacterium | reverse complement strand
CGATGGGGATCCCGCCGTCGCCGCCCGCCACTTTCACCTCCGGCATGTCGTTTGGGATCGCGCCCGCCTTGAAGCGCGCCAGGAACTCGAACGCCGCCATCTCGGCCGCTTGCTCCGAGTGAAACCGCGCGACGATTTCTTTTGCCAGTAAACGTTTGACGTCGCGCGGATTTCGTCCTTCTTCTTGTGTCTGTCGCTTCAGCCCTTCGATCTCCTCGTTCGAGCGTAGCGATAGCAAGTCGTACCAGCGCCACATCAGCTCGTCCGAGATCGACATCGTCTTCGAGAACATGTCGAACGCCGGCTCCGTGATGCCGATGTAGTTGTTCTTGCTTTTCGACATCTTCTCTACGCCATCAAGCCCTTCGAGCAGCGGCATCGTCAGGATGCATTGCGGCTCCTGGCCGTAGTGACGCTGCAATTCGCGCCCGACCAGCAGATTGAAGCGCTGGTCGGTGCCACCCAACTCTATGTCGGATTCGAGGGCGACCGAGTCGTAACCCTGCATCAGTGGGTAGAGAAGCTCGTGCATTGCGATCGGGGTGTTTTCGCGATAACGCGTCGCAAAGTCGTCGCGCTCGAGTAACCTGGCCAGCGTGTAGTGCGCGGCAAGTTTGATCATGCCCGCCGCGCCGAGCGGCTCCGACCACTCGGAGTTGTAGCGAATCTCGGTCTTGTCCCGCCGTAGGACGAGCCCGGCCTGGTCAAAGTATGTCTTCGCGTTGTCCTCGATCTGCTCGCGCGATAACGGCGGGCGCGTTGTGTTTCGGCCCGACGGGTCGCCGATCAGCGCGGTAAAGTCGCCGATCAGAAAGATCACCGTGTGGCCGAGATCCTGTAGCTGCCGTAGCTTATTCAGCACCACGGTGTGCCCGAGATGAAGATCCGGGGCGGTCGCGTCGAGGCCAAGCTTGCACCTCAGTGGCACGCCTGTCGCCTCCGACCGCGCGAGCTTCTGCGCAAATTCGGATTCGATCAGCAACTCATTGCTGCCGCGCTTGACCAACTCCATGGACCGGTCAACTTCCGGTCCCGCCGTGTAAATTTTGCTCATCGCTTTCATACGTTTCTGGGGGTCGCTCGTGCGCGGACGCAAGTCGCCGGGCTATACTCGAGGCCTCGATAAAAAAGCGCACCGATGCGTGCGCTTTTTTGTTAGAGCCAATTTAATTTTGGTAGATGCCATTGTCGATTTTATCCAAACGACTTGCAATTTTTGCATGCGACGCGCGACTCGGTTTCCGCCTGGTGTCGCGAAGATGGAAACAGGTCAATCGGGCGAAGCGTAAGCGTATCGAGTTGGCGGCGGTGGTTTCGCTGTTGCCGCTTTCTGCCGCTATCGCCGCGCTTGCCGCCGCTCCGGCGGCATTCGAGCTCGATCAATCGCAAATGCTGCCGGTGATCGAGAGCATCACGACGCCGTCCGTCACGGATCAGGTAACGCAACTGCTCGCGCGCGAGGACAGCCACCTGCGCGAAGTGCGTGTGCAGCGTGGCGAGACGCTGGCAGCTTTGTTCGGCCGGCTCGGCATCAGCGACGCCGCCGCGCTGCGCTTTGCGCAGACCGATGTGGTCGCGCGGCCGTTGGTTCGGTTGACACCGGGCCGCTTCGTTCAGGCCAGCATTACTGCGGATGGCAGCCTGCATTGGGTGAAGGTGCACAGCGCGGGCGATCTGGACGGCGCGCTGGCTACCACGCGTATCTTGACGCTGGAGCGAAGCGCAGAAGGTGCCGCCGGTTTTCGCGTCGCTGAAAACGACGTCGCGCTCGAACGCCGCATCGAACTCAAGACGGGCGAAATCCGCGTCTCGCTCTTCGGCGCGACCGACGAAGCGGAAGTCCCCGACGCTGTTGCGCAGCAACTGATCGATGCGCTCGAAAACGAGGTCGATTTTCATCGCGATTTGCGCCGTGGCGATCGATTTAGGGTCATTTACGAAGCCCTGTATGCCTCCGGTGAATATCTGCGTGCTGGCCGGCTGTTAGCGGTCGAACTGGAAAGTGGCAGCAAGCGATTTTCGGCTTACTGGTTCGCCAACGGCAGTAAGGCCGGTGGTTTTTATGCAGCTGACGGACACAGCTTGAAGCAGGCGTTCTTGCGGTCGCCGCTGGAATACACCCGCGTCAGCTCCGGTTTCAGTTCCAGCCGCACGCATCCGATCTTTGGTTACGACGCCGCGCACCGCGGAGTCGACTATGCGGCAGCCGCCGGCACCAACGTCCGCTCGATCGCGGAAGGCGTGGTCACGTTTGCCGGCTGGCAGCGCGGTTACGGCAACGTCGTCGAGATTCGGCACGACGGTAAGCACGCTACTTTGTATGCGCACCTGGAGTCGGTGGCACCCGGCCTGCGCCAGGGCCTTCGCATCGGGCAGGGGGACTCGGTGGGCACCGTGGGTATGACGGGTTGGGCCACCGGTCCGCACTTGCACTTCGAGCTCAAGGTGCACGATATGCACGTCAACCCGCTCACCGCCGAGCTTCCTTCAGCGGAGCCGCTCGCCGCCGCGCAGCTTGCGAACTTTGCTTGGCACACGGCCGCGCTGCGCGCACAGTTAGCCCTGCTCGCTCGCGTTAGCATCGCCCTCGACCGACCTCGCTAGCAGCCGCGTTGCTTTTTATCGGTTTAATGTCTGGCACGAGCGTGGACGGCGTCGACGCCGTTCTCGCTGATTGCTCATCCGCACCTCCGAAATCTTTAGCGCACGCTTACCGCGCGTTCTCCGGCGAGCTGCGCGTTACTTTGATTCAACTTTGTTCTCCCGGACCGGACGAAATTGAGCGTTCTGGGGTCGCGGCGCGTGAATTGACACAGGTGTATGCGGCAGCAATAGACGACGTGCTGCAGGCGGCGGGTGTGGCGCGGTCGGCGGTGCGTGCGATCGGGGCTCATGGCCAGACGGTGCGGCACCGGCCGCACCTTGGATTCAGTGTGCAATTGAATGCGCCCGCGTTGCTGGCGGAGCTGGCCGGAATCGATGTCGTGGCCGACTTTCGCAGCCGCGACGTGGCAGCCGGTGGTCAGGGTGCGCCGTTGGCTTCGCGATTTCACATCGCTGCTTTTGGCGGACCTCTGCCGCGCGCGGTGGTGAACATCGGCGGCATCAGCAACCTGACCGGACTTCCGAGGGCCGGGGCCGCGGCCCCCGTCATCGGTTTCGACACCGGCCCGGGAAACCTGCTACTCGACCATTGGATGCAGGAACATTTTGCGATGCCGTTCGATCGCGGCGGTGCCATGGCAGCGTCGGTCGAACCCGACCTGCAGCTGCTCGACGCTCTGCTCGAAGAGCCGTTTTTTGAGGAACCGCCGCCGAAGAGCAGCGGGCGCGAATTGTTCTCGCCCGCATGGCTAGAACGGAAAATGGGAAATCGGAAATTGAAACCCGCCACTGTGCTCGCAACATTGACGCGCCTCACCGCCGTTGTGATCGGACGTGCGGTCAACCGCTGGTTTTCGCAAGCAGCCGATATCGTTGTATGCGGCGGCGGTGCACGCAACGCGACGCTGCTGCGAATGCTTGAAACCGCATGCGCGCCCCGGCCCGTGCTCGCATCGTCGGCGCTCGGTGTCGAGCCTGATCAGGTCGAAGCGCTCGCGTTTGCGTGGCTCGCTCACGCGCACATCGCAGGCCAGCCCGGGAATGTTCCGAGCGTTACAGGAGCTCAGGGTGGCAGGATCCTCGGTGCGCTTTATCCGACGTGATTGCTTGCAACAAAAAAGGCGCCCTCAGGCGCCTTTTTTTGGAAGCGAAACTACTACGCCGAAAATGAAGAGCCGCAGCCACACGTCGTAGTCGCATTCGGATTCTTGATGACGAATTGCGCGCCTTCCAGGTCCTCTTTGTAATCGATCTCGGCGCCGACCAGATACTGGTAGCTCATCGAGTCGATCAGCAACGTGACACCGTTTTTTTCCATCGTCGCGTCGTCTTCGTTCACGACTTCGTCGAATGTGAACCCGTACTGGA
>JACCSD010000237.1 GCA_013813185.1 Burkholderiaceae bacterium | reverse complement strand
GCCTGGTCCCGCCGCGCAGTGGCGGCGTCGACCTGCGATCCGATGCGGCCGGCGGCAATGATCGGCTGCAACAGGCTGCCGGCGATCGACCACACGCGAGCCGGTGCAGAAAACAGATCCGACAGGTCGCTGCTTTCGCCGCCAAAGCGGCCGGTCAAAATCAGCGATGGAAAGTATTGCGCGCGTGCTTCGTCAATGCGGGCGCTCGCCGCCACCAGATTCGCTTCGGCCTGGCGAATGTCGGGGCGCCGCGCCAGCAAGTCGGCCGGCAATCCGGGGGGCACTTCGAGCACCATCGCAGCCGTCGCGAGTTCATTGCCGCGCGCAACTTTCGGTGTGTAGACCTCGCGTGCGCTGCGTCCGGCAAGCACCGCCAGCGCAGCCTCGGTCTGTGCAATCGAGCGCTCAAGCGCAGGGATCACTGCGGCGACACTGGAACGCTCGGCTTCGGACAGCCGCACCTCGTATTCGCCGACCAGCCCCGCGTCGAAGCGCTGCTTCTGCAGCTTGACGTTTTCAGCGCGAGTGCCGAGCGAATCGCGCGCGATCTGCAGTTCGGCGTCGAACGCGCGCAGCGCAAAGTAAGTCGAAGCGACCTGAGCGGCCAGTGCCGTGCGCACCGTCTCCGCGCTGTAACGAGTGGCCAGCAGCTCCGCCTGCGCGGCATCGCGCCCGGAAGCGAGGCGGCCCCACAAATCGACTTCGTATGCGGCTTGCAAGCCCGCGGTGTACCCCGTCGTAATACTCGGCCCGGGAAAGACAAATTCAGTAGATTGACTATTGCGTGCGCGTCGGGCACCGAAATCGGCGTCAAGTGACGGGTAGAGATTTGAACGGGCCAGCCGCAAATTGGCGCGCGCCTCGTCAATGCGCGCTACCGCCAACCGCAGATCGAGGTTGGCCGCCAGCGTTTCTTCGATCAACGTTGTCAGTTGCGGATCGTTGAACTGCGCCCACCAGCGCTCGATCCCCGCTACGTGCGTCGCTGTCGGTGCGGGTAAATCGAGCGCGGGCACGCGGGTGCCGGTCGAAGCGCACGCGGTGAGCATTAGCGCGACAACGACCGGCATTATCTTCGCCAACACGGCAACGTTGCTCATTGCGAATCTCATCACTCGCCTCCCTCGTGCGCTTCCTTGAGCTGCGCGTGTGGTCCCGCTTTTTGTCCCTTGCGCACGTGCACCGTCGTTGCCGCCTCGGCAGCGAGCTGTGCGTGCATTTCCGCGCTGCGCCGCTCGCCCTCGGCGACTTCCGCGTACAACTGTTCGGCGCTGCGCGATTCGCGCAATTTGCGATCAGTGATCAGCTTAAAAAATAGGGGCACGAAGAAAATGGCGAGGAACGTGGCGGCCAGCATGCCGCCCATCACGCCGGTACCAGCCGATACGCGAGCGCCGGCGCCCGCACCGGATGAAAACGCGAGCGGCACCACGCCCAGGATGAACGCAAGCGAGGTCATCACGATCGGACGGAATCGCAAGCGCGCCGCTTCGATCGCCGCTGCTGCGGTCGAGTAACCCTCGGATACTTTCAGCGATGCGTATTCGACGATCAGAATCGCGTTCTTCGCGGCCAGGCCAAGCAAGGTCACCAGACCGATCTGGAAGTAAACGTCGTTCGTAAGGTCGCGCAGGTACACCGCCGCGAGCGCACCGAACGTGCCGAACGGCAGCGCCATCAGCACCGAGAATGGCAGTGACCACTTTTCATACTGCGCGGCCAGGATCAGGAACACCATCACGACCGCAAGGCCGAGCGCGAGCACCGACGTGCCCGACGATTGCTGCTCCTGAAACGACGCGCCGGTGAATTCGACATCGAACCCCGCTGGCAGCGTTTCGCGCGCAAGCTGCGCGATGCGCGCGATGGCCTCGCCCGACGCGACGCCCGGCGCGGCGCTTGCGAACACCTTCACGGCCTGCAGGTTGTTATATCGATCGAGCGAGTCGGGTCCCGACGTGTACTCGACGCGCGCGACCGATCGCAGCGGCACCATCTCGTTGCGGTCCGAGCGCACCCACACCGCGCCGATATCGTCGGGCTTGGTGCGATATGAAGGCTCGGCGCTCATCAGGACCTGCCATGTGCGGCCGTATTTATTGAAGTCGTTGACGTAATAACTGCCGAGCGTCGCGGACAGCGTGTTGAAGATCTCGTCGACCGAAACACCAAGCGACTTCGCTTTTTCGCGATCGACGTCGACGAACAGCTGCGGCACGTTCGGCTTCCACAGCGTGTTGACCTGAACAAACATTTTTTCCTGCTGCAGGCGGCCGAGCAGTGCGCCCATCGCTCCGGCCAACGCCTGCGGCCCGCCTTCACCGCGGTTGCGGATGTAAAACTCAGCACCGCCTGCCGCGCCGAGCCCGAAAATCGCGGGCGGGGCGAACGCGAGCGCCAGCCCTTCCTTGATGTCGCCGGTCTTCATGAAAAAGTCGCCGACCAGCTGCGGCGTTGTCACGCCCTTGCGTTTGTCCCACGGGATCTGTGTCACGAAGATCGTCGCGGCGTTATTGCGCATGCCGCCGCCGAGGAAGTCGAAGCCGGTGAATGCGACCACGTCCTGATTGTTCGGATTGCTCCGGATCCGGCGCACCACTTCCGACACAACGTTGTCGGTCCGCTGCAAACTCGCACCGTCAGGCAGGATCACGGCCGCGATGTAAAAGCCCTGGTCTTCGTCCGGCACCAGCGAACCCGGCGTGATGCGCCATAGTCCCGCCGCGACGATCACCATCACGGCGAACAGCACCAGCCCTAGCGCGCTGCGCCGGATCATCCAGACCACGCCGGTCGTATAGCGATTGGTGATGCGTCCAAACCAGTTGTTGAACCCCTGAAAGAATCGGTTCGGTTCCTCGTGCTGCGTCAGCAGAAGTGAGCACAACGCCGGCGTTAACGTCAGAGCGACGATGCCCGAGATCGTCACCGCGATCGAAATCGTGATAGCGAACTGGCGGTACAACTCGCCGGTCAGACCGCCGAGAAATGCGATCGGCACGAACACCGACACCAGCACCAGCACGATCGCGATGATCGGGCTCGTCACTTCCTTCATCGCGATGATCGCCGCCGCGCGCGCGTTCAGTTTCTCCTCGCGCATGATGCGTTCGACGTTCTCCAGCACGACGATCGCATCGTCGACGACGATGCCGATCGCGAGCACCATGCCGAACAGCGTCAGCGTGTTGATCGAGTAACCGAGCATCAGCAAGCCGGCGAACGTGCCGATCAGCGACACCGGCACCGCAATAATCGGAATCAGCGTGGCGCGCCAACTCTGCAGGAACAGATAAACGACCAGGAAAACGAGAACGACCGCGATCGCCAGCGTGACCACGACTTCATGAATCGACACTTCGACGAAGCGCGTCGTGTCGTACGGCACCGCGTACTCGAGGCCCGCCGGAAACTCGGGTTTCAACCGGTCCACAGTGGCCGTCACGCTCTTCGCGACATCGAGCGCGTTGGCGCCGGGCTGCAAAAAGATACCGACCAGGGTTGCGTTCTGGCCGTTATAGCGCCCGATGAAGTCGTAGTCACGCGAACCCAACTCGACGCGCGCCACGTCGCGTACACGAATCGTCGATCCGTCCGGACTGCTGCGCACGATCACGTTTTCGAATTCCTTCGGATCGGCCAGCCTGCCTTGTGTCGTAATCGTGTACGCGAGCTCCTGCGTGCCACTCTTGTCCGACGTGTACGGTGCTTGCCCGACTTTGCCGGCGGCAAATTGCGCGTTCTGCTCGTTGATCGCGCGCACCACGTCGCCGGTCGTCAGTTTTAGCTGCGCGAGCCGGTCCGGCCGCAGCCAGATTCGCATCGCGTAGTCCTTGGCGCCGAAGATCTGTACGTTGGTCGTGCCTGGCAGGCGCTTCAGCTGATCGAGCACGTTGAGCGTGACGTAGTTCGACGTGAATAGATCGTCGTACCGGCTGTCGGGCGAATAAAAAGCCAGCACCTGCAGGAACGCCGACGAACCCTTTTCGACCGTCACACCCTGACGCCGCACTTCCTGGGGCAACCGCGCCTCGGCCTGTTTGACGCGGTTGTTGACGTTCAGCGCGGCCTGGTCGACGTCGGTGCCGATGTTGAACGTAACCTGAATTTCGACGGCGCCGTTGCTCGACGAGTTCGAGCTCATGTACAGCATGTTTTCGACGCCGTTGATGGCGTTTTCGAGCGGCGCCGCAACGGTTTGCTCGAGCACTGAGGCCGAAGCGCCCGGGTACACGGCGCGCACGCTGACAACCGGCGGTGCAATCTCGGGATACTGCGCGATTGGCAACGCGCGCATCGCAGCCAGACCGGCGATAACGATGAAGATCGACAGGACCGCGGCAAAGATCGGCCGATCGATAAAAAATCGTGAAAACATTTAGAACCTCGTGATCGGTGTGCGGGGAGTGGCGACCGAGATGAAGCGGCTTCCGGGGCGCTTAACTCTTACTTCTTCGCTTCCGCCTGCTTCACTTCGCCCGCCTTTACTTCACCTTTGCCGGCAGGCGGTCCCTTGCCTTCCATACCCGGAGGAGGCCCGAGCATGATCGGAGCGCCGCCCGGTATCGGGAACAACTTCGCAGTGCCATCGGTGACGACCACGTCGCCCGGTTTCAGCCCGGTCTCGACGATCCACTGTTGCTGCCCATCGACTTCGACCCACTCGCCGACGGTGACGGGGCGGGGCAAGGCGACGTCGGTCTTGCCGTCCTGGCCCTTGCCGGTGACGAACACGAACTTGCCCTGGGGGCCATCCATGACTGCGCGTTGCGGCACGACGATCGTGTTGGGCCGTGTCGCGCCTTCAACGATCACGCGCACGAACTGGCCCGGGCGCAACGCGGCATCGGCGTTCGGGAGTTCCGCGCGCGCATCGAACGAGCCGGTGCCGGTGTTGATCGCGGGGTCGACGAATGTGAGTCGGCCCTTGCGGTCGTAGACGCTGCCGTCCGACAACTTCAGCGCCACCGAGTAGCCCGACAGCGGAGACTTATCTCCCGCTGATAACGGGCCGGCTGCTTTACTTCCGTTCTTCGTCGTAGCCCCGTTAGCTGCCGGGGCCCTCAATTCGCCGCTGTTCATCAAGCGGTTCAGTCGCAGGCGCTCTGCCTCGGACACACTGAAGTTCACATACAGCGGATCGAGCTGCGAAATCGTGGCCAACAAACTGTCCGCCCCCGGCGACACCAGCGAGCCTTCGGACTTTTGCGCCCGGCTTGCCCATCCGGTCACGGGAGCGGTGACGCGCGTGTAACCGACGTTCAGGCGCGCTTCGGTCAGCCGTGCCTGCGCCTGCTTGATTGCGGCCGCGCCGGTTTCCTCGCCCGATGTGGCCTCGTCGAACTCGCGCTGACTCAGCGCATTGCTGCCTGCGAGGGGTTTAACGCGATCGATGTTGCGCTTGGCCTGCGAGTACTGAGCCTGTGCTCGTGAGAGATCGGCTTCTGCCGCCTGCAGCTGCGCCGCGTACGGGCGCGAGTCGAGTACAAATAGTGTTTGGCCGGCGTTCACCCGGCTCCCCTCTTGATACGTCCTCTTCTCCAGGATGCCCTGCACACGCGCCCGAACTTCTGCTTCCTTCGAGCCGGCGGTCTGTCCGACATACTCAAATCGAATCGGCACCGTGGTCGTCTTGACCTCCTGCACGCTGACGGGCGCCGGCGGAAAGCCGCCTTTACCGCCCTTGTCTTCATCCCCCGCACGCCCGCATGCAGTAAGGACGATGGCTGTGATGGCAATGCTTAACACCAGAGTAAGCGCACGCATCCAAGCGTTCCAGCGCTCGGCAATATCGAGCGGCGATGTCGCTCTGGGAGTTCGTGGATTCATGGGGTGGGTCTGCGAGTTGGAGGTTTTCTTGCAATGCCGCATAATACATACATCCGTGTATGTTTGTATTTCATATGAAATTTTTAGAACGATCTCGAGTGACATAGATGGCTAGACGTACGAAGGAAGAAGCTCTAGAGACGCGCGAGCAACTGCTTGACGCGGCCGAACGGGTATTTCGCGAGCGTGGTGTAGGCCATGCGTCGTTGGCGGAAGTGGCCGACGCTGCCGGCGTGACTCGCGGTGCGGTGTACCACCACTTCGAGAGCAAGGCCGAGCTGTTCCAGGCGCTGATGGCGCGTGCCGAGATGCCGATCGACACCGCGTTCGAGGACTTTCAGAATCAGGACATCGCTGATCCGCTCGCGCTATTTCGGCAACAGGGCTTGCAGGCGCTCCTCCATCTGACGAGTTCCACGCAAATCCAGAACATCTTCGAAGTGATCTATCTGCGTTGCGAGTACACAGATGAGCTCGCTGCCGTCGGCGCGCAGCACGTTCAGGATCGCCTTCAATGTCTGGGAAAGTGCATGGCCGTCCTCGATCAGGCGGTCGCCAAGGGCCAGTTGCCGGCCGACACCGATACCCGCCTGGCCGCGCACGGCGCTTTCGCATTTGTCGGCGGGCTGATGCGCGATTGGGTGGAAGCGCCTGACACTTTTGATTTGAAAGCGGCGGCGCCCCAGCTGATCGACACTTACATTGCAGGCCTGCGTGCCAATCCTCCCCGGCGAATCGCCGCTAACGAGCATCTGCGATGACCGAATCACTCGTCAATGATCAAAGCATCTATTGGATTTTGTGGCTCAACACGCTACTGCATGAGTTGGGCGTGCCCGTGCCGATGGCGCCGACGGCGCTCGTCGCCGGCGCGCGCGCTGTGACCGGAGGCGTTAGCCCGCTGTTGCTGGTGGCCGCGATCGTCACCGCGATGGTGATCGGAAATGCAGCCTGGTTTGCGGCCGGTCGCCGTTACGGCTCGGCCGTCTTGAAGTTGTTGTGCCGTGTTTCGCTTTCGCCCGACACCTGCGTGGCTCGCACCGAAGGGACGTTTGGGCGCTGGGGTTGGTCTGCACTCGTGATCGGACGGTTTTTACCCGGCGTCACGCTCGTCGCCCCGCCGCTGGCCGGCGCGCTCGGAATGAAGTGGAGCACCTTTCTCGC
>JACCSD010000219.1 GCA_013813185.1 Burkholderiaceae bacterium | reverse complement strand
TGGGAGGCTTCTTGTCTAGCTGCGTGACCAGATGCTGCGTGCTGGCAAGCAACCGCGCTGCTGATTCCTTTTGCAGCTGTTCAATGTAGGCGATGAAATCGCCATCTTTCGGTTCGTGCGTATCGATCATCTGAGCCGGGCCGAAATTTCGGCGATCAATCGTCTGGCCTGCGCCAGCTTGTCGTCATTGGGCAAGGTCATGACACCCTCTTGATCGATCAGTGACAGTTCGCTGCGGTCGGCGCCGAAGGCATCCTGGGCGCGATTCGCCACCATCAAGGGCACTTTCTTGGTCCCGAGCTTGCGGCGTGCGTTATCGATCACGTCGTCGCTTTCGGCAGCAAAACCGACGCAGTACGGTGCGGACGGTAGTGCCGCAACGGTTGCAAGAATGTCGGGATTGAGCGCGAACTGCAGCGCCGGTGGTGTGGACGTAGCCGTCTTTTTGATCTTGCGGGCGCTCTGATTGCTGACGTGCCAATCTGCCACCGCGGCCACCGCGATGAAGACATCGGCCGGAAGATGGCTCAGCACTGCGTCCATCATTTGCTTACCTGTCGTCACATCGACGCGCTCGACGTTGCGTGGTGTCCCCAGCGCACTCGGCCCGGCAATCATCGTCACGCGCGCGCCAGCGTCGCGCGCGGCACGCGCCACCGCGAAGCCGGTCTTGCCCGATGACAAATTGGTAATACCGCGCACCGGGTCGATCGGTTCGAATGTCGGCCCCGCGGTCAGCAATACCTTCTTGCCTGCCAGCGTCTTCGGCTGGAAAAAAGCAACGATGTCTTCGAGCAGCTCGTGCGCCTCGAGCATGCGGCCGACGCCCGTTTCACCGCACGCCTGCGCACCGCTGGCGGGCCCTAGGATCACGATCCCATCGTCGCGCAGCTGTGCAACGTTTCGCTGCGTTGCCGGGTTGCCCCACATTTCGACGTTCATTGCCGGCGCCACGATCAACGGCGTGCGAACTCGATCGCGCGCCAATGCGAGCGCAGCCAACAGATCGTCCGCGAGCCCATGCGCGAGCTTGGCCAGAAAGTCGGCAGTCGCCGGTGCAACGATGACCGCGTCGGCATTGCGCGTGAGCTCGATGTGCGGCATCGCGTTGCCGGTCAAGCTCTTCCACTGATCCGTTTCGACCGACCGGCCGCTCAACGCCTGCATCGTCATTGCCGTGATGAACTGCTGGGCGCCGTCGGTCATCACTACTTGCAAACTGGCACCCTCGTCCTGCAATCGACGTACCAGCTCGCACACCTTGTACGCGGCAATGCCGCCGGTCATGCCGACGACGAAATGCTTCTTGGCAAGCTGCATCGCTACTTGGCTCGTCGCACGCGGCGTAACTCGTCGAGTATCAGCAGCGCCGCGCCGCCGACGATTGCGCTGTCGGCCAGATTGAACGCCGGCCAGTGCCAGCCGCCCCAATGGAAGTCGAGAAAGTCGATGACGTGGCCGTACGCGATGCGATCGATCACATTGCCGACGGCGCCGCCGAGAATCATCGCGAGCGCCAGCGCAAATAAGCGCTGGTGACCGTGTCGCGCGAGCAAGTACAGAATGAAAGCTGACGCCGCGATCGCTACGGTTATCAGAAATCCTTCCTGCCATCCGGACGCGGTGGCGAGAAAGGAGAATGCCGCGCCCTTGTTGTAGGCCAGCACCAAATTGAAGAAGCCGGTGACCGGCACGATGTCGCCGAATTCGAACCGCTGTTCGATCGTGATCTTCGTCAGTTGATCGAGCAGGACGATCCCGATCGCCACTGCCAGCCACGGCAACATCCGCTGCCACCCGGTGGGCTGTTTGACAAACGACATCAGGCAAACGTCCTCGGCTCACCGGCACCAAACAGATTGCTGAGGCAGCGTGCGCAGATCGTCGGGTGACTGGTGTCACTGCCAACGTCGGCGCGCCAGTGCCAGCAACGCCCGCACTTGGTATGCGGCGATGGCGAGACGACGATTTGTGCATCGCTTGCATCGTCAACCCGCGTCGCGCGCGCAGCGGAGGTGATCAACACAAATTTCAGCTCATCGCCCAGCGATTGCAGTAACGAGGCGGTTTCGGCGTTCGTGCGTACTTCAACTTCCGCCTGCAGCGACGAGCCGATCTCGCCGCGCTCGCGCGCCGGCTCCAGTTGTTTCTGCACCTCGGCGCGCAGCGCGCGCAGCCGGGTCCATTTGTCGATCAGCGCGGCTTCATCGGCAGCCTCAGGCAGCCCAGGAAAAGTTTCGACGAAGATCGTGCCGCTGGTTTTCTTCTTGAGCACCCTCCAGGCTTCCTCTGCGGTGAACGACAGCAGCGGGGCCATCAACTTGAGCAGCGTCTCGGTCACCCGATAGAGCGCGCATTGCGCCGACCGGCGCTCCTTGGAATCGGGCTTGGTCGTATACAGGCGGTCTTTCAGGATATCGAGGTAAAACGCGCCCAGGTCTTCCGATGCGAACGTCTGCAGGCGCGCAACGATCGGATGGTATTCGTAGCGGTCGTAGTCGGCCCGAACGGCCGCGGACATTTCGCGCGTCAGCGCCAACGCGTAGCGATCGATTTCAAGCCAGTCCTGCACCGGCAACATGTCGCGCTCCAAATCGAAGTCACTGACATTCGCCAACAGGAATCGCAGCGTGTTGCGCAGCCTCCGGTAGCTCTCGACCACCCGCTTGAGGATTTCATCGGAAAGGGTCAGCTCGCCCGAATAGTCGGTGCTTGCGACCCACAGGCGGATGATTTCCGCGCCGAGGGTGTCGGCCACTTTCTGCGGCACGATCACGTTACCGAGCGACTTGCTCATCTTGCGGCCGTTGCCGTCAACCACGAAGCCGTGCGTCAGCAGCGCTTTGTAAGGTGGCACGCCCGTCAACATGCACGAGGTCAGCAGCGAAGAGTGAAACCAACCGCGATGCTGGTCGGATCCCTCCAGATACATCTCTGCCGGGAAATGCGATTGCCCCGCGTGCGAGCCGCGCAGCACGGTTTGGTGCGTCACGCCGGAGTCAAACCAGACGTCGAGCGTGTCGCGGTTCTTCACATAGTCGTCAGCATCGTCGCCCAGCAGCTCGCGCGGATCGAGGTCCTGCCATGCCTCGATGCCGCCTTTCTCGATGCGCTGCGCGACTTGTTCGAGAAGCTCCTGTGTGCGCGGGTGCAGCGCCCCCGTTTCCCTGTGCACGAAGAACGCCATCGGCACGCCCCATTGACGCTGGCGCGACAGCGTCCAGTCCGGGCGATTCGCGATCATGCCGTGCAGCCGCGCTTTGCCCCATTGCGGATAAAACTGCGTGGCTTCGATCCCCGCCAGCGCGAGCTCGCGCAACGGGTTTCCACCGTCGCTCGGCACCACGTCCATACCGGCAAACCATTGCGACGTCGCGCGATAGATCACCGGCGTTCGATGGCGCCAACAATGCATGTAGCTGTGCGTGATCTTCTCGACGTGCAGCAAATGCCCGTGCTCGCGGATAACGTCGACGATCTTCGAATTTGCGTCCCAGATTTTCAAGCCGCCGAACAGCGGCAGTGACTGCGCGAACACGCCGTCTGCCTGCACCGGATTGATGATTTCGTCATCCCTCATGCCGTGCGCCTTGCACGACACGAAGTCGTCGATGCCGTACGCCGGTGAAGAGTGAACGATGCCGGTCCCGATATCGAACGTCACGTAGTCACCGAGGTATACCGGTGCGTCGCGATCGTAAAACGGATGCCGGAAGCGGATCAGCGACAGATTCTTGCCG
>JACCSD010000193.1 GCA_013813185.1 Burkholderiaceae bacterium | reverse complement strand
GAGCCGGCGTCAATCCCTTTCAAACTTTCGAGCGGCGCGACATCGGACTGCAACTGCGGGTGAAGCCGCAGATCTCGGAAGGCGGCGTCGTCCGGCTTGCGATTTATCAGGAACTGTCGTCGATTCAGAACACGCTGACCGCGGCGCAGGGCGGCATCATCACCAACAAGCGCAGCTTCGAATCGAGCGTGCTGGTCGAAGACGGCAACATCGTCGTGCTGGGCGGCCTGATCGAAGATCGCACCGACAACAGCAAAAGCCAGGTGCCTCTGCTTGGCGACATCCCGGTCGTCGGTGGACTGTTCCGGTACGAAAACCGCGGCCGGCGCAAAACGAATCTGCTCGTGTTCCTGCGCCCCTACGTCGTGCGTGACGAAAGCACATCGAACGCGCTGGCGCTGGACCGCTACGACTATATCCGTGGCCAAGTCAACTCCGGCACGCTGCCGGACAACCTGATCTTTCGCGATCTGCAAGGGCGCCAACTGCCGGCGTCGCCGACGGTGCCGCCCTCACTGCGCCGCCCGACCGACGGCCCCGGCTCGCCGGCCACCGGAGCGCCTGCGCCCGGAGCCGAGCCCGCACCATTGCCCCGCTCGCCCGAAGCGGGACTGGGAGCACGCATCGAGCGGACTGACCCGCCGGCGCCGGTCATCGAAGTGGCCCCACCGGCTCCGCCACCCACGCCCGCTCCCATCAAGCCAACCTCGGAAGCGCCAGTGCCGACAGTTGCGCCGCCTCCGATCGCAGTAGCCCCTACCAGGCGCTCGGATCCGGTCGCGCCGCCGGCTGCCACGGCCGCCGCGCAGCAGCCTGCGCCCGCCTCGCCCACCGAGCGGGCGCAGCAACCGCCGGCGCCGATCATCGACGTACCGCCGCCTGCGCCTGATCCGGTTCCAGCGCCAGCCCCAGCACCCATGGCTCCTGCCGCGCCGGTCGTAACGCCCACACCGGTGACGCCTGCGCCAGTGACGCCCACGCCCTTACCGGCACCGCCTGCTACGGTAGTTGCACCGCCTGCTTCGTTACCGTCCGCAGTCATCGGCGGTGCGGCAGCGCCATCGGCCGCCCCGTCCAGCACCGCGCGCACCGACACCTCGACCACGCGGCCCGCGGTTACGCAATCCGGTTCATCACTGCTGCAGGTGGCCGCTGTCACCGACATCGCACGCGGCCGCGATCTACAGCGCCAGTTGCGCGCGGCGGGAATGGATGCCTACTGGGAAAGCGTGCGCACCAAGCAAGGCAACGACGAAGTGCGCGTGCGCGTGACTGTCGATCCGGCGACGCAAAGCATGGCCGATGCAATTGCGAAATTAAAGGCGATGGGATTCGATCCGATCATCGTCACTCCTTGAGGTAATGACCTAGTGATTTCGGCCAATCGTCTGGTCCCTTACGCGTTCGCACGCGACAACGCGATCCTGCTCGTCCCGAAGAGCGAGCGCGATGCCGAGGTCTGGATCAGCGATGCCACGCCGCTGGCTGCGCTGAACGAAGTCATCCGCGTCTTCCCCGGCAAGGTCAAGCCGATCGTCGTCGAGCCCGGCAAGCTGGTCGCGGCGATCTCACAAACGTATGGCGACCAGGGCGGCTCGGCGCAGCAAATCGTCGGCGACATCGAAGGTGAATTCGACATCACGCGAATGATGCAGGAGGTGCCCGATGTCGAGGACCTCCTGGAGACCGAGGACGACGCGCCGATCATCCGCATGATCAATGCGCTGCTGACTCAGGCCGCGCGCGACGGCGCATCCGACATCCACATCGAAGCGTTCGAAAGCTACTCGCTGGTGCGATTCCGGATCGACGGAACCTTGCGCGACATCGTGCGGCCGAAGCGTGCGCTGCACGCGGCGCTGGTGTCGCGCATCAAGATCATGGCCGCGCTCGATATCGCCGAAAAGCGTTTGCCGCAGGACGGACGCATCACCTTGCGCGTTGGCGGGCGGCCGGTCGACGTGCGTGTATCCACTCTTCCGACCGGGCACGGCGAGCGCGTGGTGCTGCGTCTACTTGAAAAGGATTTATCAAAGCTCGAGCTGACCAATCTCGGCATGGCCGAAGGCACGCTCGCGGGCTTCGATAAGTTGATTCATCAGCCGCACGGAATCATCCTGGTGACCGGCCCAACCGGCTCGGGCAAATCGACCACGCTGTACGCAGGCATTCGCCGGCTCGACAAGAACACGACCAACATCATGACGGTCGAAGACCCGATCGAATACGACATCGAGGGCATCGGCCAGACGCAGGTCAATGCCAAGATCGACATGACGTTCGCGAAGGCGCTGCGCGCGATCCTGCGGCAGGACCCTGACATCGTGATGATTGGCGAGATTCGCGATCTCGAAACCGCGCAGATCGCAGTGCAGTCGTCGCTGACCGGCCACCTGGTACTGGCAACCCTGCATACGAACGACGCCGCGTCGGCCGTCACGCGGCTGATCGACATGGGCATCGAGCCGTTCCTGTTGTCCTCATCGCTGCTCGGTGTGCTGGGCCAGCGTCTGGTGCGCAAGCTCTGCCCGCACTGCAAAGAGGCCGACCCGACAGTGGGAGGCTGGCGCGCCGTTGGGTGCGGCCACTGCGGCCACACCGGCTATCTGGGCCGGACCGGCATTTACGAGCTCCTCACCGTCAACGATGAAATCCGGATGCTCGTGCACCAGGGCTCGAACGACACCGACATGCGGCGCGTCGCGGAAAAGAACGGGATGATCAACATGCGCGCCGACGCGCAGCGCTGGATCAAAACCGGCGTCACGTCGCAGGAAGAAACGCTGCGCGTCACGCGCGAGTAGCTGCCGCGTGGCTGCATTCAGATTTGCCGCGGTCGACAACGTCGGCAAAGAATCCACGGGTGTTCTCGAAGCCGACAGCGCGCGCCTAGCGCGCCAGCTATTGCGTGGTCGTGGCCTGATTCCGCTGTCGGTCGATCCAGTGATGAGCGACGTCGGTGCGCGCGCCGGCGGTCTGTCGCTCAGCCGCCGTTTATCGCAGACCGAACTCGCGGTCATCACACGTCAGCTCGCATCGCTGCTTGGCGCGCAGTTGCCGGTGGCCGATGCGCTCACCGTGATGGTCGAGCAAAGCGAGAAGCAGAGCGTGCGCGAGCTGATGGCGTCGATCCGCACCGATGTTCTCGGCGGGACCTCACTTTCAAAGGCGCTGGTGCGCCACCCGCGCCAGTTCCCCGACATCTACCGAGCGCTGATTTCTGCCGGTGAGGAATCGGGAAAGTTGGGATCGGTGCTCGGCAGCCTCGCCGACTACGTCGAAGAGCGCGCCAAGCTGCAACAGAAAATAACGCTTGCGTTCGTATATCCGGCAATTGTGACGTTTGTCGCACTGGCGGTCGTCATCGGTTTACTAACGTATGTGGTACCTCAAGTCGTGTCGGTGTTTGCGAACACGAAACAGGCATTGCCGTTTCTGACGATCG
>JACCSD010000192.1 GCA_013813185.1 Burkholderiaceae bacterium | reverse complement strand
TAGTAAATGCGATCAAAAAAGTCCTTCATTCGCCCGGCCATCGTTGCCAGGTTTTCCGGGGTGACGAACAAGTAGCCGTGGGCGTCGAGAACGTGCGCAACGTTGGCATCGCCTGCGGTTAACAGCTCGGCGCTGCATCCTTCCTCAGCGCTCGCCGCCAAATATGCGGCAGTCGCCAACTGTTGCGCCGCACCGGTCATCGTGTGATAAACGATAAGCAGCCGCTTCATCGCACTGCAGTTTGCATCAGGCTGCCAGCGGGTTCTGCAGAAAAAACTCCGAGAGCAGCGCATACCCCTCCGGAAACGCGGCGCGCAACCGGCCCGGCTCGACGAAGAACGCCTCGCTCGAAACAGCGAAAAACTCGGCCTCATCGTGTGCGCCGTACGGGTCGATCGGCAGATGCGCGTAGTGGCGATTCCATGCATCGGTCTCCGGATCGAGATCCTCCGGGAGCTCGGCATCGATCAACTCGAGCTCCGCCGCGAAACGATCGAACGATTGATGCAGCACGCTGCGCCAGCGATCGAGCGACAACTGCTTGTGCGCGGCCACGAACGGCGGCACCCCATCGGCGTCGCCATCGAGCAGGTCGATCTTGTGCACGAACTCGTGAATGACCACCGAGTACGCCGCGCCGGCGCCGGTCGCGCTTTGCTGCGCATCCTCCCACGACAACACCAGCGGCCCACCGTCCCACGCCTCGCCGGCAATCGGCTCGACGTATTCGTGGACGACGCCGTCGTCGTCGGTAACGCTGCGTGGAACCAGAAACTCGCTGGGATACACGACGATGCTTTTCCAGCCGCGATACCAATCGAGGCCGAGATTGAGCACCGGCAAGCACGCCTGCACTGCGATGCTGACTTGCATCGCCGAAGTCAGCTCCAGACCCGCCGCTGCCGACATCTGCTTGTCGGCAAGCAAGTGCGCGGCAAGCCCTCGCAATCGGTCGCGCTCATGGGCCGTGAGGCGGGCCAAGAACGGCAATGCGTCGAGCGTGGAATTCCACAGCGGATCTGGAATGGCCACCGACGGTGATCTCGTCCAACGGCTTAACAGTGTCCGCATCGTGGAATTGTGCCGCAACGATTGAGCTGCACTGAGCGCTTATCCTTGCGGCCATGCACGTGGAGCACTCCAACCAACTTGCGCCGGCTGCGCTCGATCTCGATCGCACGCTGGCACTGGTCGAGCCGCTGTATCAGGGCAAGTCGCTCGCGACCGGTGAAGCGTTTCTGGCGCACGCACGCGGAACGGCGCAGATTGTTGCGCCGCTGCGAGGCGACACCGATCTGCTGTGTGCGGCGTGCCTGTTCGGCGTCCACGACGTGCTGCGTGACCCCGATGAGTGGCTCCGCGCGCGCTTCGGTGCCGACGTGGCGAAACTGGTCACTGATCTGCGCCAGTTGATGAAGCTTTCCGAGCTCACGCGCAAGCAGGGCGACCTCGGAACAAAAAAGCACGGCGCCGATGATCAGGCGGAAGCGTTGCGCCGCATGTTGCTGGCGATGGCCAACGATTTGCGCGTCGTCCTGCTGCGTCTGGCGTCCCGGTTGCAAACGCTGCGTTACTACGCGGCGAGCAAGCAGGCCGGGCCCGAGCCGATCGCACGCGAAACTATGAGGCTGTACGCGCCGCTCGCGAACCGCCTCGGCATCTGGCAATTGAAGTGGGAGCTGGAAGACCTTTCTTTCCGCTTTCTCGAGCCGGAAACGTACAAGGACGTTGCGCGCCTGCTCGACGAGAAACGGGTCGAACGCCAGGACTTCATCGAGCAGGCCACCGAGCGCGTGCGCGCAATCCTGAGAGAGGCCGGAATCGCCGCCGAAGTTGTCGGCCGCCCGAAGCATATTTACAGCATCGTCAACAAGATGCGTAGCAAGCGGCTGACCTTTGACGAGTTGCGCGACGTGCGTGGCCTGCGAGTGATCGTGACCAGCATGCCGGAGTGTTATCAGGCGTTGTCGTCGATTCATCAGGAGTGGACGGCCGTTGCTGGCGATTACGACGACTACATCGCGCGCCCGAAGCCCAACGGTTACCAGTCGCTGCATACAGTCGTCACCGACGAACACGGCCGCGCGCTCGAAATCCAGATTCGCACGCGACAGATGCACGATTCGGCCGAGCTCGGGCTCGCGGCGCACTGGCGCTACAAGGAAGGCGAAAAACCTGGCGCGGGCAGGCAGCGCGGGCAAGGTCGGGACGATGGCGACGCGCAGCGGGTCGCATGGTTGCGGCAATTGCTGGCCTGGCGCGATGAAGTCGAACTGGCGCCCGCAGCTGATTCTGCCGATGACACCGCCCGCGACGGACGCATGTATGTGTTGACGCCGCAGGCGCGCGTGGTCGAGCTGCCCGCCGGCGGCACGCCGGTCGACTTCGCGTTCCACATCCATTCGGAAGTCGGTTATCGGTGCCGTGGTGCGCGCGTCGACGGCGCCATCGTTCCGCTGAACACGCCGTTGAAAAACGGGCAGACCGTCGAGATCATCTCCGCCAAGACCGGCGGCCCGAGCCGCGATTGGTTGAACACCGACCTCGGATTTTTAAAGAGCGCACGCTCGCGTGCCAAGGTGCGGCAATGGTTCAACGCTCTCGAGCTGGAGCAATCGATCGCGGCCGGCCGTGAGCTGATCGAGAAAGAAATGCAGCGGCTCGGCAAGACCGCGGTAAAGCTCGACGACCTGGCGAAGCGGCTCGGGTTTGGCAACGTCGATCAGTTGGCGGCTGCAGCGACCAAAGACGAGTTCAGTTTCCGTTCGATCGAGCAAGCGCTGGTACCGGCGTCGCTTCAAATCGAACCAACCCCGCCGCCCCTGATCGGCAGACCGCTTGCTGTGCCCGCCGCGCCTGCGGGCAAAGGCCAGGTGCTGGTGGTGGGCGTCGATTCGCTGCTGACGCAGCTCGCGCGCTGCTGCCGGCCCGCGCCGCCCGATGAAATCGTCGGCTACGTCACGCGTGGCAAGGGCGTGTCGATCCATCGTGGAAGCTGCTCGAATCTGAGGTCGTTGTTGGAGCGCGCGCCCGAGCGTGTGGTCGACGTCGGGTGGGGCACGCAGCGGGACGCCGTTTATCCAGTTGAGCTTCTTGTGATGGCGCAGGATCGCCCCGGCTTGCTGCGCGATGTGTCCGAGGTGTATGCGCGCGAAAAGCTGAACGTCGTCGGCGTCAATTCGAGCAGCGCAAACGGAGAGGCGCGGATGCTCTTTACGGTCGAAATTCGCGCGGCCTCGGATGTTGGCCGCGTACTGACTGCCGTGCGGGAAGTGAAGGACGTATTTTCAGCGCGGCGTCGGTGATTCGCCGAACTTGGTCAGGCGGCGAGTGGCAACGTACAGACCGGATGGTTCGCCAGCAGCTCGAAATGCCGCGCATAACGGGTGCCAACGCTGTCGAGCGATAACCAGACGAGGAAGTCGGCGCTGTTGAAATCGGGATCCCACGCCGGTTCTCCGCACACTCTCGCGCCCACTCGCAGATAGCCGCGAATCAGGGGCGGTATCTCGCAGCTCGCCGCGGGGTCGATGCGGCCGTACGGAAACGGCAACTTCGGAAACGTGCGGTACTCGGGATCAGTAAGCCAGCGTTGCAGATCGATTCGTATGCGAGAAGCGGCGTGTCCACCATCGGCCAGCGGCACACTGGCGCAACCAATCAAGTGCCGGTAGCCGCCGGCCTTCATGTACCGCGCCAGTCCGCTCCACAACATCAGGATCGTCGCCCCTGACCGGTAGTCGCGATGGACGCACGCGCGGCCGACCTCGAGCATGGTCGGTGTGAGATGCGCAAGGCGTGTGAGATCGAATTCGCTCGCGCAGTACAACCGCCCAAGCGCGCGCGCCGCGTGCGGCGGCAGAATGCGGTAGGTACCCACCACGCGCAGCGAGTCCTGGTCACGCACGATTAAGTGATCGCAGTGCGGATCGAACTCGTCGGCGTCCAGACCCGTGACTCGGTCGCCGACCTGCGCGCCCATTTCCTCGGCGAATATCTTGTAGCGCAGCCGTTGCGCATCCTCGACATCGGCGGCGCTGCGCGCAATCGCGACAGCCAGTCGCGGTTCAGTCACAACACCTATCGATGCAGCGGCGAGCGCCTGATCTCTGACTTTCATCCAGTTACCTCTTTTTCTTGTCTTGGACGGGGCGCAGCCTATGTCGCACGAGTGACGGTCACATGAATTGCCAGTGACGGCGGCGTGACGAAGCGCGGGTACGCACGCCCGATATATACTTCGCGGCCCAGGCGCGTAGCTCAGCTGGTTAGAGCACCACCTTGACATGGTGGGGGTCGTTGGTTCGAGTCCAATCGCGCCTACCAGTCCCACAAGCAGAGACGAATAGGAAGGTCAGTGATGACGTTACGAACTACGTTTACCGGCTCCTGATGACGGGACGAGTTCGCCTTTCGGAAAAAAGTGCGGCTCGCCGCACTTTTTTTTGACTGGAGCAACGACATGATTTCGATTCGATTACCCGATGGCTCAAGCCGAAACTACGACCAGCCGGTGACGGCCGCGCAGGTAGCGTCTTCGATCGGCCACGGCCTCGCCAAGGCTGCGATCGCGGCCAAGGTTGACGGCAAGCTGGTTGATATCGCTCATCTGATCGATCGCGATGCCGAAGTCGCGATCGTCACCGAACGCGACGCTGATGGCATCGACGTCATCCGGCACTCCGCTGCGCATCTGCTCGCGTACGCGGTCAAGGAGCTATTTCCGGAAGCGCAGGTGACGATCGGCCCGGTGATCGAAAACGGTTTCTATTACGACTTCGCCTACAAGCGGCCGTTTACGCCCGCAGATCTGGCGGCGATCGAGCAGAAAATGGCCGAGCTTGCGAAGAAGGACGAACCGGTCGTACGCGAAGTCTGGAAGCGCGACGACGCCGTGAAATTTTTCGAATCGATCGGCGAGAAGTACAAGGCCGAAATTATCGCGTCGATTCCGGCCAACGAAGATATTTCTCTGTATCGCGAAGGCGGCTTCATCGATCTGTGCCGCGGTCCGCACGTACCGTCGTCGGGCAAATTGAAAGTCTTCAAGCTGACGAAGGTGGCCGGCGCGTATTGGCGCGGCGACCAGGCCAACGAGCAACTGCAGCGTATCTACGGCACAGCCTGGGGCAGGAAAGAAGACCAGGACGCGTACCTGAAGATGCTGGAAGAAGCCGAGCGGCGCGACCATCGAAAACTGGGCAAGGAGCTCGACCTGTTTCATTTTCAGGAAGAAGCCCCCGGCCTGGTGTTCTGGCACCCGAAGGGCTGGGTGATCTGGCAGGCGGTCGAGCAATACATGCGCGCGGTGTATCGCGACAACGGTTATCACGAAGTCAGGGCGCCGCAGATCCTCGACCGCTCGCTATGGGAAAAGTCGGGCCACTGGGATAAGTACCGCGAAAACATGTTCACGACAGAGTCGGAGAATCGTTACTACGCGCTAAAGCCGATGAACTGCCCCGGACATGTTCAGATCTACAACGCCAATCTGCACAGCTATCGCGAATTGCCGCTGCGTTACGGCGAGTTCGGCGCGTGTCATCGCAACGAGTCGTCGGGTTCGCTGCACGGCTTGATGCGAGTGCGCGGTTTTACGCAGGACGACGGCCACATCTTCTGCACTGAAGATCAGATTCTCGATGAATGCGTTGCCTACACGGCGCTGCTGCAGAAGGTGTATCGGGATTTCGGAGTCGAGCAGGTGTTCTACAAGGTATCAACACGGCCTGCCGTGCGAATCGGATCCGACGCGATTTGGGACAAGGCCGAAGCTGCATTGGTTGAGGCGATGCGGCGCTCGCAGGTCGAGTTCGAGATGGCGCCGGGCGAAGGCGCGTTTTACGGGCCAAAGATCGATTACCGGCTTAAAGACTCGATCGGACGCGAGTGGCAGTGCGGCACGATGCAACTCGATTTCTTGATGCCGGAGAGGCTGGGCGCCGAGTACGTCGCCGAAGACAACAGCCGCAAGACGCCGGTGATGCTGCACCGAGTGATCATCGGGTCGATGGAGCGCTTCCTTGGCATACTGATTGAAAACTACGCGGGCGCGATGCCGTCATGGCTCGCGCCGGTGCAGGTGGTCGTCGCTTGCATATCGGAGCATCAGGCCGCATATGCGGAGGACGTTGCGCAAACGCTGCAAAAACAAGGCTTTAGGGCGGAATCCGATTTGCGCAATGAGAAGATCAACTATAAGATCCGCGCCCTTAGCCTGCAGAAAATCCCCTACATTCTCGTTGTCGGCGACAAGGAGAAGCAAGCGAACACGGTATCCGTGCGAGCCCGCGGTGGCGCGGACCTGGGTGTGATTCCCTTGTCCGAGTTTGCGCAACGTCTGAAACTAGACGTCGAGCAACGGCACAACGTCGCAAGCGCGGTTTGATTTTTAAATTTTTGGTGAGGTAAATATCGCTCAAGAACGTTCGCACCGGATCAACGGTGAAATCAGTGCTCCTGAAATACGTCTGACTGGAATCGAAGGCGATGCGCTGGGAGTCGTGAAGCTGCCCGACGCGCTCCGCATGGCCGAGGAAGCTCAGGTCGATCTGGTGGAAATTGCTCCTACGGCCGTGCCGCCAGTCTGTCGCTTGATGGACTACGGCAAGTTCAAGTATCAGGAGCAGAAGAAGTCGCACGAAGCGAAGCTCAAGCAGAAGCAGATTCAGATCAAGGAAGTCAAGTTTCGGCCGCAAACGGACGAAAACGATTACCTGACGAAGATGCGAAATTTGACGCGTTTTCTGGAAGAGGGTGACAAAGCGAAAATCACGCTGCGTTTCCGCGGCCGTGAGATGGCGCACCAGGA
>JACCSD010000190.1 GCA_013813185.1 Burkholderiaceae bacterium | reverse complement strand
AGAACACGATCACCGCCGATCCGACCGATCCGAACTATGTCTACGCAGTATGGGATCGGCTCGTTGCCAGCGGCGGCGGCCCCGCCGTGTTTGCGCGGACGACCGATGGCGGCAATACGTGGGAGGCTGCGCGCTCGATTTTCGATCCGGGCCCGCGCAGCCAGACGATCGGGAACCTGATCGCGGTGCTGCCGAACGGAACGCTGATCAACTTGTTCACTCAACTCGATCAAGGCGCGGGCGGTCAGCTCACCGCAACGCTCAACGTCTTGCGATCGAACGACAAAGGTGGCAGCTGGAGCGTGCCGATTCGAATTGCCGATCTGCTTTCGATCGGCGCGCGCGATCCCGAGGCAGGAACGCAGATCCGCGACGGCGCAGGCCTGGCGCAGATCGCGGCCGCACCCAATGGGCATCTGTTCGTGGTGTGGCAGGACGCGCGATTTTCGGGCGGTGCGCGCGACGGCATTGCGCTGTCACGCTCGATCGACGGCGGCCTGACGTGGAGCGCACCGCTGCAAATCAACTCGGAGCCCGCGGTGCAGGCATTCACGCCGAGCGTGCATGTGCGCGCCAACGGAACGATCGGCCTCACCTACTACGACTTGCGTTCGAACACTTCCGATCCCGCCACCTTGCCGACCGAATTGATCTTTGCGCGTTCCACCGACGGCGCGACATGGCAGGAGAATCGTTTGACCGCCACGTTCAACATGGCGACCGCGCCCTTCGCGCGCGGGCTGTTCATAGGCGATTACCACGCGCTGACGAGTGCAAACAATGTTTTCGTTCCGGTTTACGTGCGAACAAACAGCGGCGATCTCACCAACCGTACCGATGTGTTTGCGCTTCCGATGCGCTCGCTGCCGCTCGCAGCGGCTGCGCTGACGGGCACTGCGCGGACGTTTCACGCGGCTCCCATTCGAGTTTCCGAACCCAGCGTCATCCTTCGACAGCGTGTGCACGAAGCGCTTGCGCGGGCCATGGAACGCCGCGTCCCGGGCTGGTCGCAGCGCCTGCACGCGCGCTGAACGCTGCGGGCGCGGGGGGCACTACACTTCGAATTTGCCTCCATAGAGTTCGCAATGGACACTCTTGACGCGCGTCGTGGCACCGTTCGTTCCCGCATCGAAAAGCTTCGCCGAGCAATGCAGCGTCACGGCATCGCCGCCGTCGTCGTGCCGTCGAGCGATCCCCACCTGTCCGAGTATTTGCCGGAGCGCTGGCAGGGGCGCGAATGGCTTTCGGGTTTCACAGGTTCGGTTGGAACGTTGGTCGTCACCGAAGACTTCGCTGGCGTGTGGGCCGACAGTCGCTACTGGACGCAGGCCGAGGGGCAGCTGGCCGGCACCGGTATCGAGCTGATGAAGATCGGCAGTTCCGGCAGTTCCGCCCACCTCGACTGGCTGGCTGAAAAAGTCGCGCGCGGTGCGCGGGTCGCCGTCGATGGGGCGGTGATCGGACTGTCGGGTGCGCGCGCGCTGCAGTCGGCGCTGGACGAGCGCGGCATCGAATTGCGCACCGACCTGGATCTGCTCGACGACGTGTGGGACGACCGCGCCGCGTTGCCGGCGCAACCGGTGTACGAGCACCTCGCGCCGTTCGCCGCGATTGCGCGCGCCGACAAGTTGGCGGCGGTCCGGCAGCAGATGAAGCAGCACGGCGCCAGCCATCACTGGATTTCGACGCTCGACGACATCGCATGGCTCACCAATTTGCGGGGCGCCGACGTCAGCTACAACCCGGTGTTCATTGCGCACCTGCTGCTCGACGCGAGCAGCGCCACGTTGTTCGTCGCTGAGGGCAAGGTCAACGCAAAGCTCATTTCGCGGCTGGCAGGTGACGGCATTGCGCTTGCACCCTACGACAGGGCGGGCGCCGCGTTAAAGGCATTGCCGGCGCACGCAAAACTGCTGGTCGATCCGCGCCGAATCACGCTCGGGTTGCGGCAGCTGGTGCCCGATGGCGTGCAGGTGATCGAGTCGATCAATCCGTCGACCCTCGCGAAGAGCCGCAAGACGGCCACCGAAGCACATCACATCCGGCACGCGATGGAGCAGGACGGCGCCGCACTCGCAGAGTTTTTTGCGTGGTTCGAATCGGCACTCGGTCACGAAACGATTACTGAGATGAGTGTCGGTCAGAAGGTGATCGAAGCGCGCGAGCGGCGCCCTGGTTACGTGTGCCCGAGCTTTCATCCGATCGCCGGTTTCAACGCCAACGGCGCGCTGCCGCACTATCGAGCGACAGAGGATTCGCACGCGACGATCTGTATGCGCGGCATGATCGGCAGCGGCTTGCTGCTGATCGATTCCGGAGGGCAGTACGAGTACGGCACCACCGATATCACGCGCGTGGTCCCGGTCGGCGAAATAACTGCCGAGCAACGGCGCGACTACACGCTGGTGCTGAAAGGAATGATCGCGCTATCAATGGCGAAATTTCCGCGCGGCACACGCAGTCCGATGCTCGACACGCTCGCACGCGCGCCGATCTGGGCCGCCGGTGTCGACTTCGGCCACGGCACCGGCCACGGCGTCGGCTACTTTCTGAACGTGCACGAAGGTCCGCACGGCATCACGCCGCACTTGCCGCCCGAGCCGCAGACGGCGATGGAACCTGGCATGGTCACCTCGAACGAGCCGGGCATCTACCGGCCGGGGCGCTGGGGCGTGCGGATCGAAAACCTGGTGCTCAACGTACCCGCTGTGCTCGATGAACCGGGCGAGTTCGGCGAGTTTCTGCAGTTCGAGACGTTGACTCTATCGCCGATCGACACGCGCGTAATCGAGCGCTCGCTGTTGCGCGACGATGAAGTCAAATGGCTGAACAGCTATCACGCCGAAGTGCGGCGCAGGGTGGGCTCGCATGTCACCGGCGCTGCGGCCGCGTGGCTGCAGCTGCGCACGGAGCCGATATAGCGCACACCGCATCGCTACAATCGCGCGTCTCCCGGGTGGCGCGGTAGCGAATTAATGGAGAAGCGGGCCGCCGAGGGCGGCAAGAGCGGAGGCAAGGGCAAGGCGGCGGACGACAAGTCGAGCGGCCACGCGACCAATTTCATCCGCAACATCATCACCGAAGATCTGGTGCGCGGCACTTACGAGCCGCGCCGCTGGGCTGGCCACCCCGGTCCGTACGAAGTGCATGCAAACGCGCCCGACGACCCGGCCAAGATCCGCACGCGCTTTCCGCCCGAGCCCAACGGCTATCTGCACATCGGTCACGCGAAATCAATCTGCCTGAACTTCGGCCTCGCGCGCGACTTCGGCGGGCGTTGCCACATGCGGTTCGACGACACCAATCCGGTCAAGGAAGATCAAGAATTCGTCGATTCGATTCTGGAATCGGTGCGCTGGATCGGATTCGATTGGGAGCATGCGGGTGTTCACGGGCCTGAATCCAATCTGTATCACGCGAGTGATTACTTCGAGGATATGTATCGCTTCGCCGAATACCTGATCGAGACTGGTTATGCCTATATCGACGAACAAAGTGCCGACGACATTCGCGCAAACCGCGGCACGTTGACACAGGTCGGCAGCGACTCGCCGTACCGCGACCGGCCAATCGCCGAGTCGCTACGGCTGTTTCGCGAAATGCGCGCCGGCAAGCATGCCGAAGGCACGATGGTGCTGCGCGCGAAGATCGACATGGCGTCGCCCAACATCAACATGCGCGATCCGGTGATGTACCGCATCCGCTTCGCCGAGCACCACATGACGGGAACGAAGTGGGTCGTGTACCCGCTGTACGCGTATGCGCACCCGATCGAGGATGCACTGGAGAACATCACCCACTCGATCTGCACGCTGGAATTCGAAGACCAGCGCCCGTGGTACGACTGGGTGCTCGAGCGCATCGTTCCGTTGCTACGGAAGCCGCAGTACGAAGCGGCGCAGCGCATGCTCGACAAAATTTACGACGCCGGCGTCGAGTCGCGCCGGGAGTTTGCGCTGCCGTGCAGCCAGTATCGGGACAAGCTCGGCGCGAGCCGATACGAGCGTCGCGCCGATGCGATGTTCGCATCATGGGGCAAGAATGCGGACCTGGCTGCGCACGAGGCCGACGAATTCTTCAAGCTGCTGCGTGAGCAGACACAGTGCTTCACCCCGTTGCTGCAAGCCGCGCTTGACGAGCGCAAAGCGAACCCGTTTCTGCTGCCGCATCAGCACGAGTTCAATCGCCTCGCGGTCACGTACGTCGTGACCAGCAAACGCAAGCTGTTTCAGATGGTCGATGAAAAGCTGGTCGACGGTTGGGACGATCCGCGCATGCCGACCATCGTCGGACTGCGCAGACGCGGCTATACGCCGCAAAGCCTGCAACTCTTCATGGACCGGACCGGCGTCAGCAAATCGCCGCAGTGGATCGACTACGCGCTGCTCGAACAGGCGCTGCGCGACGATCTGGAACCGACGGTGCCGCGCGCCACCGCGGTGCTGCGGCCGATCAAGCTCGTGCTTGATAACTTTCCGGTCGATCTGACCGAAGAAACGCAAGCGCCGGTCCATCCGCACAAGCCGGAGCTCGGAACGCGCACCCTACGCATCGGCCGCGAGATGTGGATCGAGGCCGAGGATTTCATGGACAACGCGCCACCCGATTACTACCGCCTTGCACTCGGCCCGGGTGGTGCGGGTCAGCCCGTGCGCCTGCGTTACGGGTATGTAATCCGCGCGCACAGTGTCGTGAAAGACGCAGCAGGAAACGTCGTCGAAGTGCACGCCGAATATCTACCTGAAACCAAGAGCGGTTCGCCCGGCGCCAACAGCGTCAAGACACGCGCCGCGATCCACTGGCTGTCAGTGGCCGATAGCATCCCCGCCGAAATCCGGGTGTTCGATCGGCTGTTTACTGATCCCTATCCCGACGCCGGCGACAAAGATTTCCGTGCGCTGATCAATCCGAATAGCAAGCAAGTGCTTCGGGCCTACGTCGAGCCGTCGCTTGCGCACGCGAAGCCGGACGACAAATTTCAATTCGAACGGAACGGATACTTCGTGACGGACCGAAGAGATCACACGAGCGAAAAGCCTGTTTTCAATCTGGCGGTGTCACTAAAGGATTCTTGGGGGAAGTAGCTGAAAACAATAGTCTGTATTGGCAAGAGCCGGGCGATCATCACGCTCGGCTCAAGTTTCGCTCAAGTGATCACAAAGTAGCACCCGAGGTTTCGTTAAACAATCTGCTCAACCTTGTGAAGGTGCGTACGGCCGCTGACGAGCGTCCTTGCTGTCCCAAATGTCCTCTTAGATCTTCGACCTCGAGCTGAATTCGGTTCACCATTCGGATGAACAAGCCGGCCAACCGCGGATCGAACTGACTCCCCGCACCGCGTTCGATTTCCTGAAGTGCCATGCTTATTGATCGACTAGCGCGGTAAGTGCGAGACTGGAGCATCGCATCAAAGCTGTCCGAAATAGCGACTATGCGGGCGAGAAAGGGTATCTCGTCTGCCCTCAACTTACTTGGATATCCGCATCCATCGAATCGCTCATGGTGATGTCGAACAGCCGCCACAGCTTGCACAAGCCGTGGCTCGTTGGCGCCGGCTAGAAGACGCGCCCCGTAATCGGAATGGCCATGCACTATCGACCGTTCTCTATCGCTAAGCGCGCGTGCACTCAAGATAACGCTGTCGGGAATCGAACTCTTTCCAATATCGTGTAAACGTCCCGAGACTTCGGCGAGCCAACATAACTCTTCACCGCAGCCACTTTCCGCCGCTAACAATGAACACAGCGCCCCCACACGATAAATATGCTCAGCGCGGTCCGCTTCGTTTCCTTCACGAATCTCGCTAGAGACAGCAAGCTCGTCTAGGTAATGGAGTTTTGAAGAAAGTCGCGCGCCGGTACCGTCGATCACGATTCGGTAATTGGCAATCCGACTGCGAGTGTTTTCTTCAAACCCTTTGTCCTCATACGGGTCCACTCCCGCTACGCGCTGCAAATCCTCCAGCGCCACTTCGCGTCGTGCAGCCTCTATCTCTGCCTGAAGCTCCTGAAGGGCACTGAGGGCAGCGTCAGGCCATTCCAATGCCTCATAGCACTCCACAAGAGATGCCATCGCTGTCCGGCGATGATGTTTGGCGGTTGGATCTCTGATAAGACTTTGCAGTTCTTGGATCGCGAAGTTTGGGTCACCCGTTGCCGCAGCTAGCTCCGCACGCGCGATACGCGCTTGCCCCTCTCGCACGTTCCCCGCGGCGTTTCCTTGATCAAGTTTGCGAGCTACGCTGCGGGCTTGGTCATACATGCCCAACCGGACCAGGGCGCTAACTTCGCAGCACTGACCAATTGCTATTGAATCCGCGATCTGGGCTTTCTGGCTATGTTCTAGGTCAGACAATGCTTTGCGCCCCACCGTCTGACAATCTCGAGCGGCTTGCAGTGCCGCTCGATAATCACCGAGGCCTGTTAAGGTGCCCGCAAGCGCGCAAAGAGTGATGCATTCCAGAACTCTCGGCAACCCGCTTTGCATATGTAAGCGGCGCGCAATCGCGAGCGCTTCCCGAAAACACTTCAATGCAACAACATCTAATGAGAGGTACGAGCAAGCCAGTCCCAAATTCAAGAGGCTATTGCCCTTCAGCACCTCATCGTTGAGTGATTCGGTGATTTGCATTGCTTCGAGGTGGCATTCAATTGCCACCCCGACCTCCAATGTATTGGCCGTCAGCACGCCTCTGGCCGTGAGCATCCGTCGCAACAGCTTTGGATCGTCAAGTTTCCTCGCGCACCGCACGCCTTTCACGGCGAGTGGGAAGCCTTCACGGCCACGACCGCTTCGGAGCCAGACCAGCATGGCGCTAAACATCAGCTCAAGCTCCCTCGGCGACACCTCACCATCAGGCAGCTGTCTTAAAAACAGATCGATCTCCCGCAGGCGTTCATAGTCGAGAACTTCAAGCATGGCCTCGAGGTCGTGTGCCACTCGCCCTCGCTCAAAGCTTTGCTCGATAGATTCTGTTTTTGAATTCATTAACTGCGCTTGCTACACACATCTCTCAGGCCAAGAGTATCCAAGCGGGCGCGTGATCACTCGGCTTCTCGCGCCCGCGCATTGCCTTGTCCACGCCCGCCTCTTTAAGCCGTGTAGCAGCTTTTGCATTCAGTAGCAGATGATCGATCCGAAGCCCCGCATCGCGCGGCCACCGGTTTCTGAAATAGTCCCAGTACGTGTACATCGCCGCGTCCGGATGCAACGTGTGAATCGCATCGGTCCACCCCTGCTCCAGCAGCTGCCGCCACGCCGCACGGGTTTCCGGTTGCAGCAACGCGTCGGCCAGATACGAACGCGGCGAATAGATGTCATGCACATTGTCGGTCGGCACCACGTTGTAGTCGCCTACCAGCACGACTTCGTCCCCGCAGTCGTACAACTGCGCGGCGTGGTCGATCAGCCGCTGGAACCAAGCCAGCTTGTAATCGAACTTCGGCCCGGGTTGCGGGTTGCCGTTCGGCAGATAGATCGACCCGACGATGAGACCGTTGACTGACGCTTCGAGATAGCGACTATGAGTATCGTCGGGATCATTTGGCAACCCGCGCCGTCGCTCTTGCGGATCGGCACCCTTCGCAAGAATCGCAACGCCGTTGAATCCTTTTTGGCCGTGCCAGATAGCGCCATAGCCCGCCCCCTGAATTGCGAGTTGAGGAAAGGTTGCGTCTGAGGTCTTCAGCTCCTGCAGACATGCAATATCTGGACTAACCTCTTCCAACCACTCAAGAAGACGCGGCAGGCGAGACGTGATGCCATTGACGTTGAACGTTGCGATCTTCATTCGGTTGAAGAAGAAACAACCCCCTGCGCTTAATCAGCTCAACGGCAACGATGTTGCATGGCGGCACGCCCCGATAAGCGGGTCAGCACTTCAAACTTGCTTCCATTCGTGCACGCGCGCGAACATACTCAAACTCTTCCGCCTCTCTCGCAAGAAAGGTATCTAGGTCAGCTCGCTCGGAAAGCTCGCGCCTAAATGAATCGATAAACGCCTCAACGAAAGAAGAGTCGAATTGACTTCCGGCACACCTACGCAATTCCTGTAGAGCTGCCCCACTCGACCTGACGCTGGAGCGCCACGGTCGACTATGCGTCATCGCGTCAAACGCATCGCAAACGGAAACTAGCCGTGCTTCTTCAATGATAGCGTCGCCGCGCAAACCACGCGGGTATCCACTTCCATCGTAGCGCTCCCGAAACTGTTCCGAGATCAGAGCGCCCATCTCCAAAAGGCGCAAATTTGACCTGCGCAGTAGTTCACCTCCGTATCGCGCATGATCACGAATTAGCTGCCGCTCGACATCGGACAGGTCACTCGACTTCTGCAGAAGATTTGACGGTACCGCAAGCATTCCAACGCTACAGAGTCGCGCGCCGAGCGAGAGCTCGGAAATACGTTCTGGCTTCCACCCCAAGCCTTCCGCAAGTTGAGTTGCCAATCGAGAAACCCTGAAGATTCGGTAAATGCCATGTCCGCGAGCAAGCTCGGCGTTGACAGCCGTTTCGACTAAGCCCTGTACACGAAAACGTATGCCTGCATGTAAAAAATGAGACTTGGCAGTCAGACCCTGATCGGCAGCCGCATCTAAGGTTGGCGTCATCGGCGGTTGCGGTAGCTCGACATACTGATGCGGGATCACCGCCGCTTCAATCCATGTCCTTTTCCAATCTACTAGCTCCTGAAGATGCGCCAGTGAATCGTCGGGAAGGCCTGCCGCTTCATATGCGTCGATGCACGTGTTCAAAAGGCCAGGAACAAGTGTCGGAAACTTTGATCTGGCAATCGCTAGACATTTTCTGAGCGCTGCCAACCCGTCCTCAACATTGCCTGACCGTACACTGACTAGCGCTTTCGATGCATGGCACTTCTGGATTGTCATCGGATCGTCACCGAGCACGGCAGCACACATTGCACGTTCCGAGACTTCGCGCGCAGCGGTCACATCTCCGATCTGCAGATACAAGTGCGTAAGAGCCGCCAAGGCGCCGCCATGAATGACCGTATCTGTCCTTTTAGGGGGAGGATGCGCGGTGACCTTCGAAAGTACTTGCAAGCCGAGATCCGGGTCTCGAAGCTGAATCGCAGACTCTGCGATCAGTGTTCTTGCGGCAATTTCATAATCGGCAGCGCCGACCTCTTCCGCCAATTGATGAACCCTTCTGTAGTACCGAATTGCCTCGTTCCATTGCCCCATCGCGGTACAGATATCCCCCATGGCCCAGATCGCGAACATCTCCAGCCTAAGATCTGAAAGCTCGCGAGCGAGCAGCCATACCTCGGCCTCAGCAATGGTGGCTTCGGCGAACCGGCCGAGGTAGAGAAGAGCCGCCCCTTCTTTGTCTCGCGCACGCGCGAGTTGAAATTTATCTCCGATAGTTCTCGAAAGTCGTGAACCGTGAGACGCCGCTTCGAGCATTTTGTCGAAGCGCCCAGCGTAGAAAAAATTTCTGGCAAGCTGTGTAAAGACGTCGACGCTGTCAGACTTATGAGCGCCGTCAGGTAGCGCAACCAAATAGTCCAAGACTTCTTCTAGGTTCCACGAATTGGCGCTTTTCAGGTCGTCAGCGCGAGCCTTGATGGCATGGCGCAATTCAACCAACGACAAGGTCGCGAACGTCTGTTGACCAATCTGTGGACGCTCGTCTTGCATCCAGTCACGATAGCGCGAGAAGGTCTCAGCGCATACGGCGGAGCGATGGCCAGGAAGGAGTTTCGAACTTACCCCAGACTGGCCGGAGCTTGCTTCTTCAGGTTAGCTTAAAGAGTGGTCACAACAACAGCGATCGTCATGCACCAAGCCTGGTCGGCATGGCGAGATGGCCCAAACGGTAAGAAAGCCTGACTAGAAGCGCACGGCGCAGCCTTGTAAGACACGCTTTTCGACGCGCAGGGTGACACGTGCTCCATATGCGGTTTCTGATCGGCCGTCGGTGCACATTTGCGGATTGAGTTCGACGCGGACAGATTTTCCATCCGCTGATTGTGTTTCATAGACGCGGGGTAACGCTTCTTTCGCGGTCTGATCTGTACTCGCCGCTTTGAAGGTTGTGACGGGAAGATTCATTGTCACCTTGTCGGGAAGGTCAAGAACGGCGGTGGAGCCGTTAAAAACAAGGCGCCATGACGGTCCTTCGCCTGCGGCGAGCAGCCGCACATTCGCTGGAATGTCGCGTGGCAAAGATTTGCATGACTCGACGGTGCCAACCGCTCTCTGAAATTGAGACGCGGTCACATTTGTCTTTCCGCGTTCTCCGCGCATCTCGACGTAGAGCGGCCGATATCGATGCAGCATGATCTGGCGAACCGCGCCCACTCCAGCGCGTAGCGACCCATTCGGCGTCTTATCGTCGATTGGGAACAGCTGCTGTGACATTACCGCCCCGTTGCAGGGCTGAAACTGCAGCACGCCAGCGCCGCCCTCACTGACGAAGCCGCGCAGGTCGGCCGCGACGCTGCCCGTAGCAATAAGCGCGAACACGCAGAAAGCAAACGCGCGCCGTACCCCCTTTCGGCGGTCGGCGCGACGTTTGGCTTTGATGTTGATCAAACCGTAAGCGACGGATACCCCGTTGACATACTCGCGTTGAACAAGTCGAGCTTCTCGTTCGCCGGCACTCCGAGCCCCAGCATCGGGTTGGTTGGTTGGATTCCGAGATAGGTACGGAGCGCCTCGTGCATATGGGCCGGCGTGATCATCACGCCGTTTGGATCAGGCGCGCCGGTCTTCGGATTGATTGCCCTGGAAGTATGCATGGGGCCCGTGTAACCGACGACGCGATTACCCAATCCCGAGCCTGGAGGAAGCATGATCAAAGCGCCCGAGCCGACGCCTTTGTGATCGTTGCCATTGCTACCATTCAGCTCAGTCCGGCTGAACTCGCCCGCAACCACCACATACAGCCGGTCTGCAACTCCGCGCCGGGCCGCCTCGTCCCACAGGTAGGTCAGCGCATTGGTCGCACGCGCAAACGATCCGTTCGCCCCGTCGTTGTCGGCGGCGCTGCCGTGGGTGTCAAACGATCCGCGAGCTACTTGAACCGACGCCGTGATACCGGACTGGGCCGCTATCAGCCCTACCTCGATATCTGGAAACTGACCAAAGGTGGCGGGAATATTTTGGGCGACGGCTGCCAGGCGGATACGCGCTTCCTTGCCTGCGACGAACTCCTCGGTGATCGCACGCTCTTTCGGCAAGGTAACTCCGTTTGCCTTGAGCGCTTCGAGACGCGCGGCGCGCGCCTCGACCGTCTTGCTGAAATCAGCGCGCTTGACATAGTCATTCGTACCGTTCACAGCGAGCGGGTCAATCATCGCGCGCAACTGATTCTGATCCGGTATCGCGGTGGCCGGGTAGACGCCGGTGCTCATCGTGCCGTTATCCCGCAGCATAAATCCCGCCGGAGCGCCGCCCGCGTACTTCGCCGCGTGCAACTCGCATATCGGTGCAAAGCCCATCGCAAGCTTGCCGGACTCCTGAACACGCTGTCCGTCCTCGTGGCTATTCGTCTGGGTGTTGGATCCATTTAAGACGAGGCACTGGTCGCGGAACCTGGTAAAGAACGCCGTGTTGAGTGCCATGGGAGCCCAGCGAAGGTTGCCGCTCCCGGGAATCGCCAAGCCTTGCTGCGTATACAAGTTGTAACGGGGCTCAGCGGACGGATCAGTGAAAAAGTCCCAGGTAGGTCCGCCGTCGAGGTGCATGTAGAAAAGAATCTTCGAAGCAGGGGTCTGGGCATTGGCGGAGAGCGGTAGCAGCCCCCACCATGGCAGTGATACGCCGGCTGCCTTTGCCGTATTTAAGAGGAATTCTCTGCGGTCCATTTAAATGACTCCTTTAGTCGGCAACCGGTTAGAACGAATTGAAGTCTTTATCGCTGATCATGTAAACGAGACCGCCCGTCGCCCATGCCCGTCCCATGCCACTCGGATCGTTACCCGCGTTCAACTGGCAGTTCAGCGGCCGTGGCGACGCGGTGGCGCGATCGTTGTAAATGTCGACCAGCAGGCGGTACATGCGCTGCACCTCCGGATCCGTGGTCGTGACGCGCTGGTTCCACAGCTTGTCAAACATGAACACGATATTCGCCAGAATCTTGTCGGTGCCCGCCTGGGTGGCTGGTGTGTCAGCCATCGTCACGTTCGGGAACAACAGGCGGTCCGCCACAGGCTTCGCAAAGTCGGCTGCCACCCATCTGCAGGCATTCTGCACGGCTGCCCCGTCGATGGCGCTGACCTGACTTGACGTGAAGTGCTGCGCCATAGTGGTGCGGGCGATGCCGTCAAATTCAGAGTAGGACAGCGCCGCCCCGGCGTATGGATTGTTGAAACCGGCATTGGCCGAGCCCAACACTCCGATGTACTTCCGGTTCAACCGTCCAGCCGACAGCAGGTTGCCGGGTCCGATGGCTGCAAGAGAGGTTGCACGCTGGGCGCTTACCGTGCCGCTTACGCCGTTGGCGCGCGCCTGCTTGCTCAGCATCAGATCAACCAGCAGGTCCTTGACTTTGTAGCCGCCGGCCCGGAAGCGTGCCGCGATCTCTTTGAACTCTTCCTGCTGAGCGTTGTACGCAGCCGCTCGGCCAGCAGCGTCCGGTCCAGTTGCTTCCGTGTCCGGCTGCAGCACGTCACGATGGAACAAGGCCTTGTACCAAAAGCCCACTGCACCCATCGCGAAGCGTGGATCGGCCGCCATCTGGTCGCCGAGCCATTCCGCTGCCTTCGGATTGTTGTATCCGTTCGGCATCGCGGTGCTGCCAAAGCCTGGCGCCTTGCTGTCGCGGAACCAGTTGTCGCCCATTCTGTAGAACTCATTGCCTTTGGCGTCGTTCATGTAGTTGGTCGACATGTAGACGTTCGGCAACGCATGCGCCGTCGCACCCATACCCATCGGGCGGAAGCGATTCTCCGGCGCCCAGTTCTGGAATGCCGCCGCCATCGGGTCCATGATGTCGTGGCAGACGGCGCAACCGGGGTTGTCCATTACTGTGACCCTGAACTGCCCGTCCTCGAGCGGCCGCGACGCCAACAGCGGGATGTACACGCCAAGGAAGCGCTTGGCCATTTCGCTGACGCGGTGACGGTTGCGGTTGGTCTCGGTAGTCGGAAAACGATCCAGCATCGAGTGCGTTGTCATCACACCAGCCTGCTCGCGGTTGCCGCCGAGCCGAGCTTCAGGGATGACCGCGGGCAGAAACTCATTGTCATCCGCCGGGTTCATAAACGTGCCCGTTACCTGAGCGCCGAGCAACGGCGCGGTCACGCCATTTACAACCGTGTATTTCCCCGCAACGATATCCGTCCATGGCCCATCGTTCTTCACGATGTGCTTCATCATGGCGATGGGCTCATTACGGATCGTGGTTTCGAACCGTGCACGAACACCCGCCGGCGGATTGTTGTTGTTGATCACATCTGCAGCCAGCGGGAAGTCAGCGGGATTCAAACCACGGTCGTTACCGAATACCACGACGCCGTTAGTCAGGAATTGGACTTGTCCGGCTTCATTCAGGAAGGCGTCAAACACTGGGCCGTTGTCCATGTAAGCACGCATCTGCTGACGCAGCACGGTCTCGCCGCCTCCCGCCACGGCCGCTGATTCGGTAGCCGAGGGATTGCGGCCGGCAAACAGAACGGACGCTTTCTGCAGCGTCGTCGCGTTGTCTGCAAACTTGACGTCGGTCCAGAACTGACCGGTCGCAAGTACTTCAGTGCTGCAGCTCTCTTTCAGCTTCGGAAGCAGCGCCGCGAGATCCTTGTATTGCTGCGAATTCGCATCGCCATAAACCTTGCCACCGGTATGCGTCGGCAGGCCGATCGATTTCGACATCAGCAGATCGCCATTGGCGGCTGCGAATGTGCGCAGCACGCCGTAGTTCATTTCCGTCGAGCCGCCGGCCGCGAATACGAGCCGCGTTCCGCTGGCGACCGCGCCTGCACGGTGGCAGACCACGCATGTGCTGCTCATGCTCGGCCACACGGTCGCGGTGAATGCTTGCGGCGGCGTTGCGCACGTGGCCGCGGCTGCTTGAGCCGGCGCCGGTGCTGCCGTGGTGTTTCCTGTATCACCACCACCGCACCCCGAAAGCGCGCCCACCACTGCGAGCAGCGGGATCGCGATGCGTGCGTTAAGTCTGTCCGTCATTGTTCTCTCCCTAAGGGATTTGCAAGGCTTACCGGAGGCAAACTGTGCCTGCGTTCGAGTAAAAAATAACTCGTGGGGAAGGATGACTGGTGACTACCCTTTGGTTTTCGGCGGCACCGCCAAAGCCGCGTATTTGCTGGGTTTGCCGCATCGGCTAATCCGATCGGATTAGCGTGAAATCAGGTCAGACGCTCGCTGGAATTCGGGCCGATTTCTCGTTGTTTCGAAGGCGGTTTTTCTTCGATGTTTGGCGAGAGCGCAGTGATAGAGTCAATCGCATGTCGATCTCCCCCGCGATGCGTCGCTTCACCCTGGCGCACCCGAACATTGTCGTGGTTCCGGCCGAGTCGCTCGATGAGCACGGGCTCGAGCCCGAGTTCGCCGAGCTGCTGATCACCGACGGCCGCTTGTCCGCCGATCAAGTTGACTGTCTTGAACGCGGCACCGCGCTGTACTGGCAACGTTGCCGTGATCTTTTCGCGCGCGCTCCCGGTTCCTGGTTTCCGCCGCGCCAGATGAACCTTCTGATCGTTTCCGAGTCGCGCGGAATCCTTCCATATTTGGAGCCGTTCATCGGCACGTCTTCGCTGTTGTACGCATCCGACTTGGATACCCATCCAGAGTATGTCGCGTATGTGTTGGTACACGCGGATCGATTGGCGCTGCTGCGTTCAGTGCGTGCGGCGCTTGTTTGCAACCTGAGTTACTGGTTCGACCGCGACGACGCAAGCCGGAGCGCGTTTGTCAGCGCTGCCGAGGGCGCGAAGCGGCCGGATGCGCGGTGTTTCACTGCACTGGCAGGCGCGTTCGACTGGATCGATCAGCTATTGCACATTCCACTGCGCGAACCACTGCAGGACCCAACCGAGCCCTATCTGGCCGTGGAGGGCGCCGAGCTGTACGTGCCTAAGCGCTTGCAGCCGCAGGTAACCGCGCTCTGCGACGCCGGCGAGAACGCCGTTAGCAACGCTATACAAATCAGTGCGCCGGCCGCCGGGGCGCCCGCGCGCTCACGCACCGTGGATACGCTGTGCGATTGGCTGCAGCAGACGCGTGCCCACGTCATCGTCGTAGCGCCCGATGGAACGACGGTGTGGGCCCCGGAGATGAATGATCCTCGTTGGATACGGCGCGCGCTGGTCAACGCCAGCGATGCTGCTGTCGCGAGCTTGCATGAGGACTTGCGCACGATCGATGAGCGTTCACGTCAGTTTCTTGAACGCGTTACCGACGTCGACACGCTGCCGAAAAGTTGCGCCGTGTTGGAGTTCCAAGGGGGCACCTACATCGACCCGGCCAGGCGGGCCGTAGTGCACAAATTGAAGCAGGAGGCATTCGACTCCCTGACGGCCCCTGCTCCGCCCTACTTCCGGCTATTCCTCGGCGCGCGCGTGATGCATGAGTGGGGGCATCTCGCGCACGCTGCGAAATTCCTGCGCGTGCCCGACGACAACAAGGCTGCCTACAAAGAAGCTCGCGCTGAACTAGGCGATTGCTTTGTGAAGGCGATCGCGGCGATTCCTGAAAGAGTGCGCGCAAGGGATGCAGAAACAGCGGCCCTCTCACTACGTTCGAACGAACTTCCGGCACGGCTTGCGCGCAAAACTCTGGCGCGGGTCGGCGACTATCTGTCCAACCTGATGTGCTCGAAACTGCTGCCGGGTGAGGAGATGCAGACCTATGTCCGCACCAACGTGCACCATCATTTCGACGAAAAGTTGGGGCTGGTCAGCGAACTCGCGCGATACACCTACGAGGTACATTACCTAGCGCTGGCCGATCTGCCTAGATCGTACTTCTTCAACACGTCTCGCTTCGTCGACTACTTCATCAAAGGCGGGATCATCAGCGAAGAGAACACCAACGCCCTGTTCGACGCTGCCGGACGAGTCCTTGCCTGCTATGCAATTGACGAGACGAAGCT
>JACCSD010000179.1 GCA_013813185.1 Burkholderiaceae bacterium | reverse complement strand
ACAGATCGCGTTCAGAATCTTCAGTCGTGTCGGTTCCGACAGCAGCGCGAAATAGCCGGATACGACTTCAAACAGGCGATCGAGCTCGGGATCCATCGGGTTGCGAATATGCGCATATGCGCAAGAGAGCATATCTTCGTGGCATGAAGTGCCCCTGTCAAGCGCAGATCATCACGCGGCAGAGGCGGCCCGCTGCTGCCGCGACATCGCCTCGCACGAGGTGTTTTTCTTTTCCCCACATTAAGTGAAAGAGTCTCGAGCGCAAGCGTTGGGCGGAGATGGCCTGCCTTCGGGGCCTCGCCCGAGGAACGGAGCAACGCCGGGGTCTTTAAGCAAAAAAAACGCTGTAGCCTTTTTTTGCGCCGGCGTTGTGAGTACCGCAGTGGTCGGCACTTCAGTGCCCGATGCCCAGGCAGGCCAGCTCCGCCCAACGCTTGCGCGCCGCGACGAAACGACAACCGCCGCTACGCCAGATGCTTCCGCGCCGTTAAATGTTCATGGCCAGCGCCGTACAGTCGCAGAGAGGCGCACACCACCAGCGCATCCAAAGCGCAGTAGAACGCGCCGGCCGCCAAAGGCGGATTGGTTGTCACCAATCCGATTACAGGGACTTCGCGGGCCCAACTCCAGTTGCCTAGCCAGGTGCCGAACAATTCAAGAGCGAGTGCGAGCACGAATGTGCTTGCGTAGAGCGGGCGCTGCTTTGGCATCGCAAGCGACGCTGCGGCGAGCACACCGAATAGCAGAACGCCGAACGTGTCGATGCCCACGGCGGCAGCCACGAGCGAGTAGGCACCTGCGCAGCCGATGATTGCGAGTGCGACGGCGTCCGGCATCCTGCGCGCCAGCGACAAGCCAAGTAATAACATCAGCACATGGCCCGGTGGCACAAACAGCGGAATATTGCCAAGGCGATAGGTGTACAGGCCCCAGACCAGCGACAGGAACATCTCGCCCAGTGTCGCGATTACCAGGCACGCCATCAGCGCGAATCGCTCGTTCGAGTCGATGTCGTTCAGCAGGGAAAACAGAGCCAACCAAACCACGATGCCGATGATGCTTTGCCCGATGACATCGGTGTGGACTTCGGCGGCGAGCCCGCCGGCGAGCGTTGCCACGATCAACAGAATTCGCAAGGCGCCGGTCACGTCGGTGTCGAACTCACATCAGCACGATGTCGTACTGCTCTTGCGAATACACCGTCTCTACCTGCATCGACACCGGCTTGCCGATGAAGTCCGAGAGCAGGGCGAGTGATTGCGATTCATCCTCGAGGAATAGATCGATCACCTGCTGCGATGCCAGGATGCGAAACTCGCGTGTCTCGTCGAACAGCCGTGATTCGCGCAAAATCTCGCGCAGGATTTCGAAGCACATCGTGCGCGACGTCTTCACCTGGCCGCGCGCCTGGCACATCGGGCACGGCTCGCACAAGATGTGCGCCAACGATTCACGCGTGCGCTTGCGCGTCATTTCGACCAGGCCAAGCTGCGTGAACCCGCTGACTGTCATGCGCGTGCGATCGCGCGCCAGCGCTTTCTTGAACTCCGCCAGCACGGCGTCCTGGTGCTCGGCGTTCATCATGTCGATGAAATCGACGATGATGATGCCGCCGAGATTACGCAGCCTCAATTGCCGCGCGATCGCCTGCGCGGCTTCCAGATTGGTCTTGTAAATTGTGTCGTCGAAATTTCGTGTGCCGACGAAGCCGCCCGTGTTGACGTCGACCGTCGTCATCGCTTCGGTCTGATCGATGATCAGATAGCCGCCCGACTTCAGTTCGACCCGGCGCGCCAGAGCCCGCTCGATCTCCGCATCGATCGAATGCAGATCGAACAGCGGGCGCTCGCCGGTGTAGTGGCTGAGCTTGGGTTCCACGCGCGGGACAAACTGCCGCGCAAACTGTTCCAGCTTTACAAAATTCTCGCGCGAGTCGATTTGAACGGACGCCGTCGCTTCGGTCGTAACGTCGCGCAGGATGCGTTGCGCCAGCCAGAGTTCCTGATACAGAACCGCCGGCGCGGAGCTCTCGGTACGGCGGTCCTGGATGCGCCCCCACAGCACGCGCAGATACTCGAGGTCATTCGCAAGATCCGCTTCAGTCGCGTCTTCGGCGCTGGTGCGAATGATGTAGCCGCCGCGTTCGTCGGGCGGCACCAGCCGTTGCAGCATCTCCCGCAACTGCGTGCGTTCCTCTTCGTTCTCGATGCGCTGCGAGATTCCGATGTGTGGGTCCTGCGGCAGATACACCAGCATCCGGCCGGCAATGCTGATCTGCGTCGACAGCCGCGCACCTTTGGTACCGATCGGATCCTTGACTACCTGCACCAGCAGCGTTTCGCCTTCGTGAATCAGGCGTTCGATCGGCAGGGGTTTTTCGGGTGCGACCTGGCGGTACTCCCAGATGTCCGCTACATGCAGAAATGCGGCGCGCTCGAGCCCGATGTCGACGAATGCGGATTGCATCCCCGGAAGTACGCGCACAATCTTACCGAGATAGATGTTGCCGGCGATGCCGCGCGCCGCGCTGCGCTCGACGTGCAATTCCTGGACGACGCCAGCGAGCAGCACCGCAACGCGGGTTTCCTGAGGAGTGATGTTGATTAGGATGTCTTCCATCAGCGATTACCCGGTGCGGACCTAGCGATAGTAGCGGCGCCTCTCTTTCTTGCGCTTGGACACCTGCATTACCCCGGGTTATGCTAAGGCCGCATATATATATGCCCTGGCACGACCACGCTGGGTGTCTCAAGCCTCACTCTTACCCACGACCGAGGAGATAACTATGAAGACCGTCGCCGCTAGTTTGATGTGTGCCTGCATGGCACTTGCCGCGGGAGGCGTTGCCGCGCAGGATGCAATGAAAAAGGCTCCGATGAAAGACGACATGATGAGCAAGCCGATGACGATGCAGGAGTGCAAGGATCACATGGCCATGGCGAAGAAAGATGGCAAAAAAGACGCCGCCATGATGAAGAAGGACGCCATGTGCAAGGACATGATGGATAAGGACAAGATGAAGAAGCCCTGATCGGTGCTGCGCTTACTGCAACACAAAGAGGACGGCTGGCCGTCCTCTTCCACATTCACAATACTTTCAGCCCGGCTTGCGTCAGCAGGCGCGCCGTTTCGAACAAGGGCAGCCCCATGACACCCGAGTAGCTGCCTTCGATGCGGTCGATGAAAATCGCGGCCAGCCCTTGAATCGCATAGCCGCCGGCTTTGTCGTACGGCTCGGCGGTCGCGCAGTAACGCTCGATTTCGTCTTTCGCTAGCACCCTCAAAGTGACGTGCGACACCGAAATGGCGGCAGTCACCGAGCCCTCCATCGCGAGTGCGACGGCGGTGCGCACTTCGTGGGTACGGCCAGACAGCCTGCGCATGAACTCGCGCGCCTGCTCGACGTTGGCGGGTTTGGCAAGAACGCTGCCATCGACGATAACTACAGTGTCCGCGGACAGCACGGGCCGATACAGCATCGATCGCATCCGCAGCA
>JACCSD010000178.1 GCA_013813185.1 Burkholderiaceae bacterium | reverse complement strand
AGCAGGAGCTGATCCTCGAGCTGTGGTGGAAAACGCAGAAGATGTTCTTCTTCATCACGCATAGTGTCGAGGAGGCATTGTTCCTTGCCACCGAGCTGGTCGTGATGACGCCGTCGCCGGGCCGCATCGCGCATCGTTACCGCCTCGACTTCGGCCGCCGCTTCATCGAGTGCGGTGATGCGCGCGCGGTGAAGTCGGATCCCGAGTTCATTCGCATTCGCGAGGAAGTGCTGCAGCTGATCCACTCGGCGCCACAGATGCGCGAAGCTGCGTAGCGAGCCGATGAGCGCACCGAGCCACGTCGATGCGGCCAGCGCTGCGATACCGCTTGTAGAGGCGCAACCCGCTTCGACTCCCATCCGCCAGGTCAGCGGCTATAGCGTGCCCGGCGAAGGATCGAGCACCGCGATCGCCGTCGTTACCGTCGTTGCGCTGCTGCTGCTGTGGTGGGTGGCCACGCACAACGGCTGGATCCGCGACCTGTTCCTGCCGACGCCCGAGCGCATCATCACCAGCTTCGCGGATGCGTGGAAGGGCGATATCCAGGGTGGCCGTCCACTGTACGAGCACTTCGGGTGGAGCTTGTTTCGCGTGTTCTTCGCATTCGCGCTGGCCTGCGTGACGGCGATTCCGATCGGCATCGCGATGGGCGTTTCGCGAATCGCGCGCGGGATCTTCGACCCTCCGGTCGAGTTCTATCGTCCGCTGCCTCCGCTTGCGTACCTGCCGCTGATAGTCATCTGGTTCGGCATCGAGGAGACAGCGAAGGTCGTTCTGATTTACCTGGCGTGCTTCGCGCCGCTGGCGATGGCCGCACGCGCCGGTGTCAAGAGCGTCATGATCGAGCAGATCAACGCCGCCTACTCGCTCGGCGCTTCAAAGTGGCAGGTGATCCGCTACGTCGTTATTCCCGCTTCCATGCCCGAGATCTTTACCGGCATGCGGATCGCCATCGGCTTCGGCTGGACGACGCTGGTGGCCGCTGAAATGGTCGCTGCCAACGCGGGGCTCGGGCAGATGGTGCTGAACGCGTCGAACTTCCTGCGAACCGATGTCGTGATCATGGGCATTTTCGTCATCGGCGTGGTTGCCTATACATTCGATCTGCTGATGCGTTACATCGAGCGTACCGTCGTCCCGTGGAAAGGCCGCGGGTAACGCCGGTCGCGCTCCGTTACGATTCGATCCAATGCAGCAACAGGGGAAATAATGATTCATTTCGTAGTGCACGACGAACACGACTCGGTCGGCGTAGTGGTCGTCGAAGGAGTTCATGCGGGCGACCAACTGACCGGCTGGATCATGGATCAGGACAAGACGCTCGACACCAAGGTTCTGAACGACGTGCCGATCGGTCACAAGATCGCGATTCGCGATTTGAAGAACGATGACACGGTGATCAAGTACGGCACCGACATCGGCCGCACGATCGCGCCGATCAAGGTCGGCGAACATCTGCACGTGCATAACGTGAAAACCAAGCGCTGGTGAGCTGATGGAAAAAACATTTCAGGGGTATCGCCGCGAAAGCGGCAGAGTCGGCGTGCGCAATCACGTCATCATCCTGCCGGTCGACGATCTGTCAAACGCCGCGTCGGTGGCGGTGGCACACAACATCAAGGGTGCGATGGCATTGCCGCACCCTTACGGCAGGCTGCAGTTCGGCGCTGACCTCGAGCTGCACTTTCGCACGCTGATCGGCACCGGCAGCAACCCGAACGTTGCTGCGGTCGTGGTGATCGGTATCGAGGACCAGTGGACGCAGAAGATCGTCGAGGGGATCGCAGCGACCGGCAAGCCGGTGGTCGGCTTCGGCATCGAGCAGCACGGCGATCACGACACGATCATGCGAGCGTCGAAAGCCGCGCGTGAATACGTCCAGTGGGCGAGCGAGCTCACGCGCGAGGAATGCCCGATCGACAGCCTCTGGGTATCGACCAAATGCGGGGAATCGGACACCACGTCAGGCTGCGGCGCCAACCCGACAGTGGGCAATGCGTTCGACAAGCTGTATCCGCTCGGCACGACGCTGGTGTTCGGCGAGACCACCGAGTTGACTGGCGGCGAGCACTTGGTGGCTGAGCGCTGCGCCTCGCCGGCAGTGCGCGAGAAGTTCATGCATTACTTTAACCGTTACCAGGAAGTCATTGATAGACATAAGACTAGTGACCTGTCAGATTCGCAACCGACCAAGGGCAACATCCTTGGTGGGCTGACCACGATCGAAGAAAAAGCGCTCGGCAACATTCAGAAGATCGGGCGTAAATGCAAGATCGACGGCGTGCTCGACAAGGCCGAGGCGCCGACCGGTCCCGGCTTATGGTTCATGGACTCATCGTCGGCGGCCGCGGAGATGGTCACGTTGTGTGCGGCGTCGGGTTACACGGTGCACTTCTTCCCAACCGGGCAGGGCAACGTGATCGGCAACCCGATCCTGCCGGTGATCAAGCTGTGCGCAAATCCACGCACGGTGCGCACGATGAGCGAGCACATCGACGTTGACGTCTCCGGCCTGCTGCGGCGTGAAATGTCGCCCGACGAAGCCGGCGATGCGCTGATCGACATGATGTTCCGCACCGCCAATGGGCGACTGACGGCGGCCGAAGCACTGGGCCATCGCGAATTCGTGCTGACGCGGTTATACGAAAGCGCTTGATGCTCCACGTCTCCGTGTGGCGCGGGACGGAGCAGGGGCACTACGTCGATTACGAGGTGCCGCGCCAGACCAGCCAGACGGTGCTCGATGTCGTTACATACATCCAGCGCAAGCTCGATTCGACGCTGGCGTATCGCTACGCGTGCCGAGTCGGCATGTGCGGCTCGTGCGCGATGACGGTCAACGGCGTCGCGCGCTGGACGTGCCGCACGCACGTTGCTGCGGTGACGGGTGAGGGAAGCTCGTTGCAGATCGCACCGCTGGCCAATCTACCCGTCGTGCGCGACCTCGCCACCGACATGCGCGAGTTCTTCAACAAGTGGGCGCGCGCCAAAGGGCAGTATGAAGGCTCGCGCACGCGGCGCGATGATTTTGCTGCAGTAAAGCCTGCCAGCAAGGAGGCGCAGGCATTGCAGGCTGGCATCGAGTGCATCGGCTGCGGTGTGTGCTATGCGTCGTGCGACGTCGTGAAGTGGCGCAGCGACTATCTGGGCCCTGCGGCGTTGAATCGCGCATGGACGCTCGTAAACGACGTGCGCGACGACGCGCGCTCTGAGCGCCTGCGCGCGGTCTCGGGCGATGCCGGCTGCCATAGCTGCCATACACACCTCAGTTGTACTGAGCGTTGCCCGAAGCACATCTCGCCGACGGCGTCGATCGCAGGACTGAAGCGCGCGACCGTCGCAGCGGTGTTGAAGGGCGCGCTTTAGTGCAGAACGTGACGCGTGACGCGCGCCGCGAAACATGGCTGTGGTTCGCGCAGCGCGCTTCCGCCGCGGTGCTTGGAATCTGTGTAGTCGTTCATCTGATCACAATCATCTACGCGACGCGCGGTGGACTCTCGGGCGCGGAGATACTGGCGCGCACGCGCGGCAACAGCGCGTGGCTCGCGTTCTATTCTGTATTCGTGCTGGCAGTCGCGGTGCATGCTCCGATCGGGCTGCGTGCGATTGCCGCTGAATGGTTGGGGTGGAGTGGAGCGAGTCGCGATTGGTCGCTGGCCGCGTTCGGCGTCGCGTTGATCGTCATGGGTTTCGCCGCGACGTGGGCCGTGTTTCAGTGAAGCTCTGCGCGTAAACCATGAGAGTCAACGCAATCGGTACGCGCCATCATTCTGCGCGGCGTGGCGCGGCATATGTCGCATTTCTCGTGCATCGACTGAGCGGCCTCGCGCTCGCGCTATTTCTTCCCGTGCATTTTTGGGCGCTGGCCCAGGCGCTGCGGGCCGAGGCCGAACTCGAAGGGTTCTTGCGATGGACCGACAGCCCGCTGGTGAAGGCGGCAGAGTGGACACTGGTGTTGCTGCTCGCGGCGCACGCGGGAGGAGGGCTAAGATTGCTCGCCTTGGAGTTTCTACCCTGGCGCGACTGGCAACGATCGTTGCTGGCGGTTGCCGCTGCGTTTACGGTTGTGGTGGGCTTGGCGTTCGCATTGGCGCTTTAGCGGACTGAACAGGCCACAGGACAACATTCTTGGAGACAGACTGATGAAACTGCGCTTGCTCGTGCTTGCCTTGGGGTCGTTGCTGTCGTTCGGATCATTCGGTCAACCATCCAGCTATCCAAACAAGACGGTGCGGATCGTAGTGCCATTTGCTGCCGGCGGCGCTACCGACATCGTCACGCGGATCCTGGCGCAGAAACTCAACGAAGTCTGGGGCCAGTCGGTGGTGGTCGACAATCGCGGCGGTGCCGGCGGCAACATCGGCGCCGTCGAAGTGGTGAAGTCCGCGCCCGATGGTTACACGCTGTTGATGACATCGGGCTCGATCGTGACGGCCAACGAGCACATTTATAAAAACATGGGTTTCAATCCGAAGACTGACCTGATGCCGATCACGATGGTGTCAAGCGGACCACAGGTAATCGTCGTGAATCCAAGTCTGCCGGTGAAGACGTTGAAAGAATTGATCGAACTCGCTAAGGCAAAGCCCGGCACGCTCAACTACGGCCACGCAGGCATCGGCAGCCAGACACATCTGGCAGCGGAGAATTTCCTGTACGCAACCGGACTCAGTATCCAGAACATTCCGTACAAGGGCGAAGGGCCGGCCATTACTGACCTGGTTGCGGGCCAGATCAATATGGCGACGCCGAACGTACCGGCAGCGATCGGATTCATCAATGGTGGAAAGCTGCGTGCGCTTGCGGTGACCGGCAAGGAGCGCTCGCCAGCGTTACCCAATGTGCCTACCGTGTCGGAAACCGTTCCGGGATTCGAGAACATTGGCTGGTTCGGATTGATGGCGCCGGCCGGCACGCCGCAGGCGGTGATCGACAAGATTCATCGCGACGTAGCCAAGGTGCTCGACACGATCGACATACGGGCTCGCTTTTTCGTGCAGGGGATGTCGCCGACGCCTCTAACGCCGAGTGCGTTTGCCACGCGGATTCAGAACGAGACCGCGCGCTGGGCGACCGTCGTGCGTGATCGCAAGATTGTTGCGAACTGAGGACGGTGATTAGTCGCGGTGCGCAAGCGTTGGGCGGAGCTGGCCTGCCTGGGCGCGAGCCGCTGCCGCGTGATGATCTGCGCTTGACAGGGGCACTTCATGCCACGAAGATATGCGCTCTTGCGCATATGCGCATATTCGCAACCCGATGGATCCCGAGCTCGATCGCCTGTTTGAAGTCGTATCCGGCTATTTCGCGCTGCTGTCGGAACCGACACGACTGAAGATTCTGAACGCGATCTGT
>JACCSD010000165.1 GCA_013813185.1 Burkholderiaceae bacterium | reverse complement strand
TCAGATCTCTCAGCTTCTTGCCGAAGTAAATCTGAGATGCGGAGGCGAATCCGTAAGCACGCTGCCCTAGAAAGATCTGGTTTACGTACACCTCGAAGATGCGGTCCTTCGACAGCGACGACTCGATTTTGTACGCCAATGCAATCTCGTACAGCTTGCGCACATAACTGCGTTCCGAGCTCAGGAAGAACGTTCGCGCGACCTGCATCGTGATCGTGCTGCCGCCCTGACCGCGGCGTCCCGATGCGAAATTGGATACGAATGCCCGTGCGAGCCCGGCGTAGTCAACGCCGTGATGCTGATAAAAGCTGTCGTCCTCGGCGGCGAGGATCGCTTTCTTCAGCTCTTCAGGGATCTCGGCCAGCGGTACGAACTCGCGCCGCTCTTCGCCGAATTCCCCGATCAGTATTCCGTCGGCCGTCCACACCCGTAGCGGAATCTTTGGGCGGTAATCCGTCAGCGCATCGATCGGCGGTAGATTCGAGTGGACGATTGCGAAGACGAACACAACCATCAGCATGCCTGCGGCGACGCCGCCGGCCGCAATCAACGCTACCGCGCGCAACGCCCGCCAATACCACGCCAGCGGTTCGTGCGGCGCGTCTTCATCGTAATTGTCGGAATTGCGGGAGCTCACGTGATTTGTGCGGGCTGGCGTTTGCAACAGCGAGTTAGGCGTGTGAGCGACCGCTTTTTTGCGCTTCGCTGCTGACGGAGTACGAGATTATAGGAGTCGGTTGCACACAAGCGCGCCCGGTTTCACGTCACGCGGACGCAGGCGGACGAGTGATGTTCGTTGTTTATCCCTCAAAGAGGGCACGATTAGGCCGAACACGGGGCTTGTGTGGCTTTTGCGTATGTTGATAGGATTTCGAGTAGGGTCCAATAAATCTGCGGTAAACGCTCGAAACATAAGGAAAAACGGGTTTCGATCCAACCGCACTGAGGGGATCGAAGGGGCGGGAAAATCCGTTTCTTCGTTCATTGTCTCGCTGATTCACGGGGTGCGCCGTTGAGCACCCGTTCATGCGTCGCCTGCTGGGAGCATCACCTTGGCCTTTGATATGCCTTTTTCGCCTAAAGCGCCGCCGCTGATCGGCCTTGATATCGGCTCTTCGAGCGTGAAGATTGTCGAGCTATCGGAGGCCGGCAAAGGCACGCTGCGCCTAGAGCGCTATGCCATTGAGCCCCTTCCGCGCGGGTCTGTGGTCGACGGGAACGTCGACAAGATCGACGTGGTGGCCGAAGCCGTCAGGCGCGCGTGGCGCCGTGCCGGCGGCAAGGTCAAGAACGTCGCGATGGCATTGCCCGCGTCGGCCGTCATTACTAAACGGATCGCGCTGCCTGCGAACCTGCGTGAAGAAGAACTCGAGATGCAGGTGGAGAGCGAAGCCAATCAATACATCCCCTTCGCGCTCGACGAAGTCAGCCTGGACTTTCAAGTGCTGGGTGCGATTCCTAACGCTCCGGATGACGTCGAAGTCTTGATCGCGGCCTCGCGCAAGGAGAAGGTCGAAGACCGGGTCGCGGTCGCTCAGGCAGCCGGCTTGAAACCGATGGTGGTCGATGTCGAGTCGTATTCGGCGCGTTCGGCCATCGAACGCCTGATCGAACAGCTGCCCAACAACGGTGAAGGCCTCGTAATCGCCGTGTTTTATATCGGCGCCAACACCACCAGCGTCACGGTGATGCACGACGGCGAAGCGATCTACGAGCGCGAGCAACCGTTCGGCGGTCAGCAACTGACCGGCGACATTTCGCGCACTTATGGTATTCCGAGCGAAGAAGCCGAGCAGAAAAAGCGCAGCGGTGATTTGCCGGCTGACTATGAAACCGCGGTGCTGAAACCTTTCATCGACACCGCGACGATCGAGATCACCCGTGCATTGCAGTTCTTCTTCACGTCGACGCCGTACAGCCGGGTCGATCAGATCATGCTGGCCGGCGGTTCCGCCGTTCTCAGCGGCTTGGCCGACGCCTTGATGGAGCGCTCGCAGGTCCCGGCATCGGTGATCTCGCCGTTCAAGGGCATGGAAATTTCGTCCAACATTCGCGAGAAGCAATTGAGACTGGATGCGCCGGCGCTGCTGACGCCGTGCGGCCTGGCGATGCGGAGGTTCGACCGATGACCACTCCGCGCGTCAATCTATTGCCGCATCGCGAGGCCAGGCGCGAGCGGCAGAAAAAAGTCTTCTGGTTCATGACCGG
>JACCSD010000158.1 GCA_013813185.1 Burkholderiaceae bacterium | reverse complement strand
CACGAGACGAGAAATGCTGCCGCGGCAAGCGCGACAAGAACGCGAGCCGCATGGCGGCGAGGATCGATCATTGTTGTCTCCGGTAGATCTGGTTATGGGTGATGCGGCTCAAGTCCGCGCTCTGCGCGCTGCGCTCGGCGGGAGCCGGCGAATAATAGTCGCTTGCTGATCGCGGCTGACCTACGTGTTTGCCGTACCGACTTGCGCGCGTCGCAGCCGATCGTTTACGGCGTCCCACTGCGGGCCGGTGGGCGGTGCCGCGACAACCAGGCGAGCGGCACCACTCGTATCGAGCCGGTGCAAAGACGAATACAGCAAGCGTGCGTAGTCGTCGGCGCGGTCTGGCGCAGCAATCGCCAATGCGACATCGGCACGGCATTTCTCCAGCAGGCTCAACGGTGCGAGCACGGCAAGCCGTTCGTTGCTCGGCTTCGCCAGCTGCGCCGCGAGCTCGTCCGCGGGCACCACCGATAGTGGCGTATGCGGCGAATAGTGTTTCTCGAGCCGGCCCGAGGCGCGAGGGGCAGCTGCGCCGGCATCGGTTACTTCGCGGCCAAGAGCGCGCTGCAGCTGTTCGCGCGTGATCGAACCGGGACGCAACAGCGTCGGCTTGGCGCCGGAGACATCGACGATCGTCGACTCGATTCCGACCGGGCACGCGCCGCCGTCGAGAACCAGATCAATCCTGCCGCGCGGCTTGATGCCAAGATCGTCGATGACGTGTTGCGCGGTGGTCGGACTGACGCGGCCGAAGCTGTTCGCGCTCGGCGCGGCCAGCGCACCTCCGAACACACGCAATACGGCGCGCGCCCACGGATGCGCGGGCGCTCGCAGCCCGACGGTGTCCTGCCCACCGGTAACAACGTCGCGCACGCGCGCGGCGCGCGTGAGCACAAGCGTCAACGGTCCCGGCCAGAACGCGCGACCCAGCGCACGCGCATCATCGGAAACGTCTTTCGCCCAAGTGTCGAACGCGTCGGTGCCGTCGACATGAACAATGACCGGATGATCCGCGGGCCGACCCTTCGCGGCGAACAGCTTGCGCACCGCGTCTTCGTTGTCGGCATCGGCCGCAAGTCCATAGACAGTTTCAGTCGGCAGTGCGACGAGGCCGCCGCTGCGCAGAACTTCGGCGGCGCGCTCGATCGCGGACGCATCGATCGGAGGCGTATTCATCCGACGCGTGCGATCACTTTGCCGGGGCGATGCCAAGCGCCATCGCGACACGATTCGAGCGCTCAATGGCCTCCGGCAATGTCGGCGCCACGCAAGTCACGTGTCCCATCTTGCGCGCCGCGCGCGCTTCGCGCTTGCCGTATAGATGCAGCTTCGCGCCGGGTACCGTAAGCACCGAGGCCCAGTCGGGTTCGCGCATCGCTGAGCTGTCGTCGCGGTTGCCGAACCACTGATCGCCCAGGATGTTCAGCATCACCGACGGCACCATCTGGCTCGAATCCCCGAGCGGCAAGTTCGCCATTACGCGTGCTTGCTGTTCGTACTGGCTGGTGACGCAGGCGTCGATCGTGTAGTGGCCCGAGTTGTGCGGCCGCGGCGCGATCTCGTTGACCAGCAAAACGCCGTCGCGCAAAACGAAGAATTCGACGCACAACACGCCGACGTAGTTCATGCGCTCGGCCAATCTAAGCGCCGCGTCACGCGCACGGCGCGCAATGTCGTCATCGACCCGCGCGGGGGCGATCGACGTCGCAAGTATGCCGCCACGGTGTTCGTTTTCCGACAGCGGAAAAGTCACCGCCGTGCCGTCCGCTGCCCGACACGCGACGACCGAGACTTCGAGACGCAGCGGCACTCTTTTTTCGAGGACGCACGGGACGCACCCCATCAAGGTCCACGCAGCAAGGGCCGCGTTCGCCGTGTCTAACGCCATTTGGCCCTTGCCGTCGTAACCCATCCGCGCGGACTTCAATATCGCCGGAAATAGGTGAGCATCGACGGATTGGAAATCGTCGTCGCGCGTGATCACCACATGCGGCGCGACGTCGATCCCACACGCAGCGATAAAACGCTTTTCGGCGATCCGGTCCTGCGCGATCGCAACGCTTGCCGCGTCGGGGCTGACGCTGCAGTGCTGCGCAAGGAACTCGAGCGCAGCAGCCGGCACGTTTTCGAACTCGGTAGTCGCAGCGCGGCAGCGCCGCCCGAGCTCGGTGAGGGCCGCCTCGTCAAGATAGTCGGCAGCGATGTGATCGTCGGCTACCGCGCCGGCCGGGCTGCCGTGCCCGGGATCAAGCACGCACACTTTGTAGCCGAGCGATTGGGCCGCCATGCAGAACATGCGGCCAAGCTGGCCGCCACCCAGCAACCCGAGCCATGAACCGGGAGGGATTGAAGGCATGAAGAGTGAAGTGTGTACCGATCACAGCGCGCTAGCGCGCGTCACAGGCGACGCAGTCGCCGTCACCTTTCACAGGGGTAAAGTCATGTTGCGCGCTTTTTCGTTTTGGGTTGCGCGATACTGCGCAAGCGCCGTCGCGAGCTCGCCGTCCTGCATCGACAGCATCTCGAGCGCGAACAGCGCGGCGTTGGCTGCGCCTGCCTCACCGA
>JACCSD010000154.1 GCA_013813185.1 Burkholderiaceae bacterium | reverse complement strand
CCGGCAGCGTCACTGTCAGCTTGTGGTTCATATTGGCGATGTGCGGCGTCGCGGCTTCCACCGCCTGGTGAATCACGGACGCGAGCTCGATCTCTTCCACTTGAAGCTCGATCCTCCCGCGGCTGATGCGGCTGACGTCGAGCAGATCGTCGACCATCCGAACCATGTGGCCGATCTGCCGTTCCATGATTTCGAACGCCGAGTGGAGAAGTTGCCCATGGCCGCCGCTGAGCCGCATGATCTGCAGCACATGGCGGATCGGAGCCAGAGGATTTCGCAGCTCGTGCGCAAGCAGTGCCAGGAACTCGTCCTTGCGGCGGCTGTCGGCCCTCAGCGCTTCTTCAGCCTCGCGCCGCTCGGTGACATTCTCGTGCGCTACCACCAGGCGCGCTTGTCCAGGGGCCGTGACGCGTGTTACGCGGAGCACGAACCAGCGATTCCCCGCGAGCGCGTGACACGGATACTCCATCTGGAACTGCGCCCGGCGGCCGTGCAATACATCTCTCAAACCGGCAACAGCGGCGAGGCAATCAGTACTCTCGCCTGACGTCGGCTGACACGCGTCGACGTAGTTCGATCCGATTCCGTAGTTGACGCCGGCAAACTGATTGTCATCGGCAAACCGCCGCCAGGCTTCATTGACAGCGAGGATGACGCCGTCTTCATCCAGCACCGCAATATGGCTCGACAGCGCGTCAACACAGGGATGAAGGAGCGTGACCGGCTCGGAGCCGTTGTGATCCACGTGTTTGCGATCAGAGGGTTGAGGTTCTGCCGCGCTCATTGTGAGTTGCCGGGGGAGCAAATTAAGCACCCGCTCGGGTGATCATGGCTTCATCAGTGCAGGTTTCGATATCCTAGGATTGTGAGGCCAAGTCATCAGCGTTAGCCGCAGCGGAGAAAAATGATTTTCCGACCAGTCACAGCACGGAGTGTGTGCGCGCTGCTACTTGGACTTTGTTGCGCGTGGGCCGAGCTAGTCTACGCAGCGACTTCGTTCGAATTCGCCACAGCGGAGCAAGGTCGGACAATCATCAGCGCGCGCGACGAGTACATAGAGCGGCTCAGCCCACTTGAGCGTGCGCTCAAGGCGAAGTCGGAAGCCTCCGTCAGCGAAGCAGACTTCGTGCGACTGCTCACCGGCGCCGTCCAACCGTGGTCCGACGTCGACCGCGCCACCGTGCAAGCGGCGCTCGAGTCAATCCGTCCCCCGCTGGCGTTGCTGGGCCTGCCTCTGCCAGAGACTGTCGTCTTCGTGCGCTTCACCGGCGCCGGCGAGGGGGATGCGCCGCACACGCGGGCAAATGCCGTGCTGCTCACCGACGCATCACTGCAGCGTCCCGCCGCCTTGCCGCGCCTGATCGCTCACGAGCTGTTCCATATTGCCAGCCGGCAGGACAAGGCCTGGCGCGATGCGATGTACGCGACGATAGGGTTCGCAGCGATCGAGGAATTCTCGCTCCCGCCGCAACTCGCTTCTCGCAAGATCACGAATCCCGACGCGCCTCGGATTGACGTCGCGGTCAAGGTGAATACGGCCGACGGCGTCGTATGGGTCGCTCCGCTACTGCAATCGACTGTTGACCGTTACGACGCTGCGCGACCGGCAGGGTTTTTCTCGTTCCTGCGGCTTCACTGGCTGGAAGTCGCGCGCGGCGAGTTCCCGCCCAGGAAAGCTGAGCTGAGCGACCCACCTCGCCTGCACAGCACCGCCGACTTGCGCGGGTTTTACGAGCACATCGGTCGCAACACGCAGTACATCATCCACCCGGAAGAGATCCTCGCCGAAAACTTCGCACAACTGGCGACCGGGGAAACCGGCCCTTCACCCGAGGTTCATCAACGTTTGCGCGATGCGCTGCAAAGGCAGAAGCGTTGACACGTCCTCATTTGAACCGAGCGACCTTGGCCGAGGCCGTGCTCGGCCCCGGCGAGTGGGCGCCCGACTCGGCACGGTGGGCAGGGCGTCGAACACGGGCAGTTTCAAATCGGCGCATAGGCAGAAAGGACCGATCGCGCGTCGATCGAGTAATGCCCGTTACGCTTGATCACCTGCGACGGTACGCCGTCGCGCGCAGTCTCTTCGCACCGACCACGCTCAAACGAGCCTTGCAGAAGTTGGGCTTCGTGCAGGCTGATCCGATCCGCGCGCCGGCGCGGGCGCAGGATCTGACGCTGCGCCACCGCGTGAAGAACTATCGCGTCGGAGATCTGGAACGCCGCTACGCCGCCCTCAGCATCGCGGAAGATTTCTTCGTCAATTACGGCTTCGTGACGGCCGACTTGCAGGCTCTGATGCATCCACGCACGGGTGTCTCGCGCTGGTCGCTTACGCGCAAGGCGCGAGCGCAGGCGCTGCTGGAATTCGTGCGGGAGCGCGGCTCGGTGCACCCGCGCGAGGTCGATGCGCACTTCTCGCACGGCTCGGTGACGAATTATTGGGGCGGGTCGTCGAGCGCTACGACTCACCTGCTCGACGGCATGCACTACCGTGGCCTGCTGCGCGTGGCGCGGCGCGACGCTGGCGTCCGTGTCTACGCGGCACACGGCCACGCACCCGCACCGCTGAACACGGCCGCACGACGCGAGCGCATCGACCGCCTGGTCGATGTGGTCGTGAATAAATATGCACCGTTGCCGGCGTTGAGCTTGTCAGCGCTCGTAAGGCGGCTGCGCTACGCGGTTCCGCAATGGCGGCGTGAGCTGCCCAGCGCCTTGGTCCGTGCCAGGCAGCAACTCGGGCACGCGCGCATCGATGGCGTCGATTGGTACTGGCCTGCCGGCG
>JACCSD010000133.1 GCA_013813185.1 Burkholderiaceae bacterium | reverse complement strand
CGCACTTCATGCGCGAGGCGCTGAAAATACGCAGCGAACTCCGGGTCTTCACCCTTGAGAAGATGGGGCAGCCGATAGAAGAAAGCGTCGCGCTGTAGCCACTCGCGCATGAAGTCTTCCCACGAATTCCAGCGGCGGCGCTGGGCCGGCGTCATGTTTTCGCTGTGCGCCGTCAAAAAAGCTCGCTCGAGCAGCGAGATCAGCATGTCGAAGATTAAAAGCATGCGCTCCTGCTGCTCCGCCGACAGGTCAGGCGTGACCGCGCTGCTGCGCAAGTGCAGATCGGGGTTGTCGATCGCGACGCGCAGAAAATCGTTGTACGCGTCAGAGAGCAGTTGATAGACCTCGTCCTCTTCGTTGCGCCGCTCGCGCCGCTGCTGAAGTAAAAATACAACGATCGCCAGCGGCAAGCCAACCACGGTGACGACGTAGCTGGCGATTTCCCACCATTCGACACTCATTGCTAGCTTCCATAGCGCCGTAGCGCCGCCAGATCGACGATGCGGACGCTGCCGTATTCGACCTCGACCAGCTTCGCGCGCGCCAGCACCTGCAGTGCCTGATTGACCCGCTGGCGCGATACGCCCGACAAGTAGCCGATCTCTTCCTGCGAAATCTCGAGCTCGCTACGGTGTCCCGGGTACAGATGCGGATTGAACATCTCTGCCAGACAGCGCGCGACGCGCGCATCGGGCTCGAGCATTCGCTCGTATTCAACCAGGCCGATGAACTGGCCCAGCCGCTCGTTCAATTGCAGCAACAGAAACCGGTTGAAAGCGATGCTGCTGGAAAGCAGCCAGTCGAATGTCGAGCGCGGCATCCATGCGATGCGGGTGTCGCGCAACGCGACGATGTCGTACTTGCGTGCCTCACTCTTTAACAGCGAGCCCTCGCCGAACCAGCCGCCGGCACCGATGCCAGTGAACGTCACGCTCTTTCCCGCTGCTGAAACCGAACTCATTTTGACCAGCCCTTCGATGACACCGGTCCAGGCTTCGACGGTTTCGCCTCTGCGCATCACCACGGTGGCGCCCGGAAACCGCCGCTCCTCGACTTCCGCCGTGACGCGCTGGCGCTGGGCGGCGTCGAGGCCTGGCCACCATGCGCTTGCAGCCAGCATGTCGATCAACTGAAAGGGCTGCGGATCAAGTTCGGACATACGACCATTCTCGCGCAGACTGTCGCCGAAACGACAGTTCACAAAACGGCCGCGTTCTACCGTTCGGGATTGTCCGTGACCGGCACGCGGAACCGTGCAGTAAGCTAACTCGCCTTGTGCAGCGACGCGATACGAAATCGCGCAATCAGGAGACGACCCGTGAATCCGGCGCCCAGCGCTGACACCTTTCCGCGTTTGCTCGCGCATCACGCGAGCACGCGTCCACGCGCCACCGCAATCCGCGAGAAAGACCTCGGTATCTGGCAGAGCTGGACGTGGCAACAGATGCACCAGGAGGTGAGCGAGATCGCGGCCGGTCTTCTGCAGGCCGGCTTGAAGCGCGGCCAGCACCTGGCGATCATCGGCGAAAACCGCCCGCGGTTGTACTTCACGATGACGGCCGTGCAGTGTCTCGGCGCCATACCGGTGCCGATGTACGAAGATGCCGCCGCCGCCGAGATGGCGTTCGTATTCGATAACGCCGAGATTCATTTTGCCGTGGTCGAGGACCAGGAGCAGGTCGACAAGGTGCTCGAGATCCGCGAAAAGGTACCGCACCTTCAGCAGATTTTTTACGACGACGCGCGCGGTCTGCGCCACTACCAGCAGCCGGGACTGCAGTCGTACGAGGCACTGCGCGCGGGCGGCCAGCAGTTGTTGAAGCAGCAGCCGACGGCGATTGAAGAGGAAATAAAAAAGGGCCGTGGGACCGATGTGGGTGCGATGTTTTACACGTCGGGGACAACCGGAAACGCCAAAGGTGTCGTGCTCGGGTACGACAACCTGATAGCCGCCGGGCGCGCAGGCGCCGAGATGGAGGCGCTGAGTTCGAACGAAGAAGTCCTGGCGTACTTGCCGATGGCGTGGATCGGCCAGAACATTTTTTCGTACACGCAGTGGCTGGTGTGCGGCTTCACGGTGAACTGCCCGGAGTCGGCCGCGACCGTGACCGCGGACATGCGCGAGATCGGGCCCACTTATTACTTCGCTCCGCCGCGCGTGCTCGAAGCATTGCTGACGCAGGTAATGATCCGGATGGAAGACGCCTCTGCGATCAAGCGGCGCATGTTTCACTACTTCATGGGCGT
>JACCSD010000091.1 GCA_013813185.1 Burkholderiaceae bacterium | reverse complement strand
ATCTACACCCCATCAATTTCATCCCGCGCTCGACTTCAGCACGCAGCAAGCCGAGAGCCCGCTCGACCCCGGGCCTGCCGGCAGCAGCCAGAGGAAACAGATAGAAGCGTCCCAGGCCGACCGCCTTGGCGCCAAGCGCAAGAGCCTTCAGCACGTGGGTGCCGCGCTGCACTCCGCCATCCATCATCACGTCCAGCCGGTCGCCAACGGCATCGACGATTTCCGCTAGCTGATCGAACGGCGCACGCGAGCCATCGAGTTGTCGCCCGCCGTGGTTCGATAAAACGATTCCGGTGCAGCCGATCTCGGCCGCGCGCTTCGCATCTTCAACCGACATCACGCCCTTCAAACAGAAGTGCCCGCCCCACAGGCGGACCATTTCGGCAACGTCGTCCCAGGTCATCGAAGGGTCCAGCATCTCGGTGAAGTAGCGGCCGATCGACATCGCGCCGCCGCTCATGTCGACGTGCTGATCCAGCTGCGGCAGCGTGAACTTTTCATGTGTAACGTAGTTCAAGCCCCACGCCGGCTTGATTGCGAACTGCCACATTCCCCCGAGCGTGAGCCGGAACGGAATCGAAAAGCCGGTGCGCAGATCGCGCTCACGGTTTCCGCCCGTGATGCTGTCCACCGTCAGCATCATGATGTCGACGCCGGCGTCCTTCGCTCGCTGAAGCATCGCGCGGTTCAGCCCACGATCCTTGTGAAAGTAGAACTGATACACCTGCGGCGTCGGGTATTTCTTGCGCAGCTCTTCCAGACTGACCGTGCCAAGTGAAGACACACCGAACAAAGTTCCGTACTTCGATGCCACGTCCGCCACTGCGCGCTCGCCTTCGTGGTGGAACAGCCGCTGCAGCGCTGTGGGCGAGCAGTAAAAAGGCAGCGCGAGCTTCTGCCCCATCACCGTCACCGACAGATCCACGGCTTCGACTCCGCGTAGAACGTTGGGCACCAGGTCGCAGTCCTCGAAGCTGGCCGTGTTCCGTCGATACGTCACTTCATCGTCGGCCGCGCCGTCGATGTAGTTGAAGATCGGGCCGGGCAGCCGCCGCAACGCCAACCTGCGAAAGTCCTGGAAGCTGTGGCAATTGGCAAGGCTCATTTCGCGTCGCGTCTATCGTCTGGCTTCAAAAGAAGCCAAAGGTAGCGCAAACCGGTGCCGACGCCGATCGATCCAACGACGAGCGATGAGCTAGTCGACGCCTGGAACGATCCGCACTTCGCGCTTGACGGCGCCTTCAAGCTTTGCCAGCGCAACCTGATACGCGGGGCTCGAGTAGGCAGCGGCAGCGCGCTCAACGCTTTCAAATTCAACCAAGACGCAGCGTTGGCGCGCACCGCCTTCGTAGGTGTGTGACGGCATCCCGCGCGCGAGAAAACGGGAACTCGACTACGCCGTCGCCGCCTTGGGAAACGTGACCATCCCTTCGGGGATCGAGACCCACGATCGCTTGGACTGCACCCAGATGTGGCGCTGGATGGTGAGCCACTCGGGATCATCCAGCGTTCCCATTGCGATGGCTCTCAGACCGGGCCGCACTTCAACGGTATGTGTGACCGTCGTCGCGCACGAGGGACAGAACTCCGTGCGCAACCACCTTCCGCTCTCGTCGGAGCGATGCTGATACTGCTTTAGCTCGCCCTGTACAAACGTCACATCGCGCTCGTCGAAGTAGGCGACGGTCGCAAACGCGCTCCCTGAGCGTCGTTGACAGAATGTGCAGTGGCAAATCTGGCAGATCGAAGGGTTTCCTTGCACGTGATAACGCACAAGGCCGCACGCGCAACCGCCTTTATGAAGTCTGGTCATTGGTGCCCCACATCAATGAAGTAACCAGTTTAGTTGCAAGACGCGGCGGGACGCTGCTGGTTCTGTATGCGACCTCGAAGCTGAAACTGCCACGCAAGCCTGCGTCGACACGCAGAAGAACGATGTGAGTCAACTGCTTGACGAGTTCCAGCAGGTGACCCGGAAGCCTGCGCTGTCGAGCGTCGAGGTGAGCTTTCTGGTATCGAACCCGTAAACCAGTTCCGATCCGACCAGCGTCGCGGGCACTCCGCGCACGCGCAGTGCCCACCATCCGGCACTTGCGCGCACCGCCTTTTCGACATCGCGCTCCTCGAACGGAACGCCGCTCGCCTTCAGACACGTTCGAATCTGCGCGCACAAGCCGCACCAGGCCGCCGAGTAGAGAACGACAGCCTTCGGTGGATTCGAATCGAGCGGATTGAAGCGCCAGACCACGAGCCGATCAGTGGCCAGGATCAGAGCGACCGGCGCCAGCAGCGCATACAGGCCGATGCGAAGGCGTGTTTGCAGAGACATAGACATCGCAAGAGATGTCTACCGCCCCCGAGCCCGGACGTCAGCCGAACAAAAGAACTATTTGCAGCCTTATCGAATGAAGCGAGCCGCTTTGACGCCCCATGCGCGCGCTATTTGGCTGCAGTGAAGCGAAGAATCCGTTGACCACTCAACCGCGCGTTTAGCGCGTAAAAAGATAGACAATTTCTCGTTTCGCTGTTCGCTCGGCGCGCCCAGAATCCTCCGTACATGAGCGCGTCTCTCACAACCCTTCGTAGCTGCTTCGCCGGCCTGCTCACCGCGGCATTGCTGGGCGCGTGTGCTACCGGGATGAGCAAGAACGAGTGCGCGCTGGCCGACTGGCAAACGATCGGCTACGAAGACGGGCTGCGCGGATGGCCCGCCGAGCGAATCGGCGCGCATCGAGTGGCTTGCGCCAAACATCAAGTCACGCCAAACCTCGCCGCCTACACCGCAGGCCGGGAGCGCGGCCTGCGCGAATACTGCCAGCCGAAGAACGGCTTCCGCGCCGGACTGCCGGGCGCTGGCTACGCCAATGTGTGTTCCGGTCCGAGCGAGCCGTTGTTCGTCGACAGCTATCGGTACGGCCGGCAGATTCACGATGCGCGCGCCGAGCTGCGCTCGACCCACACGCGGCTGCGCAACGCGCGCGAAGGTCTAGTGCACACGAATACCGCGATGGCCAGCGTCACCGCCGAACTCGTGTTACCCGCCGTGCCGATCGACCGCCGCGCCTGGCTCGCGACGGAGTTGGTTCGACTGACGCAGGAGCGCACCGAACTCGTAACACGCATTGATCAGCTCGCCGCGCACTCGCAGCAACTGGCGGTCAACGTGCAGGGACTCGAGCGGCAGAGTCCTTACGCGATTTGAGTTGACTGGCCCATCCGCGCCCACTCTGCAGTGGCGCGCAAGACGACCGGCCGCATAACCAAGACGATTCAGCGAGATTCGGGTGTAAGCCCGCCGCGGTAGAGGCGCGATCGTTTGGACCGACCGCGATCGCCATGAAAGCCGAAATCCAAACCCGTGGGTAATCCGTGGGTGCCGCAACCCGAAGCTTCGTTTCAGACAGACGTCTGCAAGGGGCTTCGATGAATGCGATGGTGATGCTGCTGGCTTGCCTGGCGGCTGGGATTATTCTGCAGCGCGCCGGAAAGCTGCCCGACAACGCGCCGGCTGCGCTTAACGCCTACGTCATCAACGTCGCGCTCCCGGCGCTCGCACTGACGCACCTTCACAAGACGGCACTGACGGTGGAGCTGCTGGCAAGCGCTGCGGGAGCCTGGTTGATGCTCGGAGCAGCGGCGCTGTTCATCGGCTTTGTAGCGCGCCGGATGAAACTCGGTGCCGCTGCCACCGGCGCGTTGATACTGACCGGCGGGCTAGCGAACACGTCATTCGTTGGGCTGCCGATGATCGAAGCGTGGATCGGCCGTGACGGATTGCCGTACGGCATCGTGATCGATCAGCTCGGTTCGTACCTCGCACTGTCGACCTTCGGGTTGATGGTTGCGGCGCGCTACAGCGGGCAGCCGATGCAGTGGAGCGTGATGTGGCATCGCATACTGACGTTCCCGCCGCTGATCGCGCTTGTGATCGCGCTGGTGCTGCGCCCGGTACCGTTTCATCCCGCGCTCGAAGACGCGCTCGGGCGAA
>JACCSD010000074.1 GCA_013813185.1 Burkholderiaceae bacterium | reverse complement strand
TGCTGGGCGTGGTCGACTCGCAGGTCGAAACTGTCAGCTTCGGCGAAGAAAAGCCGCGCGGGTCGGGGTCGGGTGAAGACGCGTGGGCGCAAAATCGGCGGGCGGACTTGAACTACCGTTAGGCGATGCAGTAGCGACCGCTGAGCGGTCGTTGTGCTCGGGGAGCTTCGCAATTGAGGAACATTGTCGCGGTGCTGGTGCTTGCGTTTGCGCTGCCGGCGCACGCGCAGCTCTTCTCCGATAGCGACGCGCGCAAGGCGATTTTGGAGTTGCGCGCGAAGCTAGCCGACCAGGAGCGCGCGCTACAACAGAAAGACTCCGACTTGTCGGCGCGGCTCGATCGGCTGGAAACCGCGCAGCGCAATCAACTCGAGCTCGCCAATCAGACTGAAACGCTGAGGCAGGAAATCGCGCGGCTGCGCGGCCAGGTCGAGGCGTTGACCAATGAAGTCGCGACGCTGCAAAAACGCAACCGCGATCTATATGCGGACCTGGATGCGCGGCTGAAAAAGATGGAGCCGTCGACCGTGGCGGTTGACGGCAAATCCATTGCGGTTGATCGCAGCGAGCTCACCGCGTACGAGGCAGCGCTGTCGCAGTTTCGCGCGTCCGACTTCAAAGGTGCGCTGGCGGGCTTTCAACAGTTCATCGCGCGTTTTCCGCAGTCGGCGTATGTGCCTGTGGCGCACTACTGGATCGGCAGCTCGCACTACGCGCTCAAGGAATACAAGTCCGCGATCGCCGCGCAGCAGATCCTGGTGGATCGCTATGCCGATTCGACGCGCGCGCCCGACGCGTTGCTATCGATCGCTGAAAGCCAGCTACAGCTGAGCGACAAGAAATCGGCGAATCGGACGCTCGGCCGCCTGATCAAGGACTATCCGGAGAGCGAGGCGGCGAAGGTGGGGCGCGAGCGGTTGCCGGCGACGCGTTAGAGCGCGCGAGCCGAGATGACGCCGCCGGGTGACCTGGTCGCACACGCGACCACCGTTGTCGCGAGCGTATTTGCCCTTGCGTTTGCGTTTGGCGCGATCGTTGCCCGCACCAACTTTTGCACGATGGGCAGCGTCGCGGACATCGTCGGCTTCGGCGACTGGACGCGCATGCGCCAGTGGCTGCTGGCAGTCGCCGTGGCGATACTCGGTACCAATATTCTGGCGGCGACCGGCGTCATCGACACCGCCGACAGCTTCTATACGTCGCCGCGCTTCATGCCGCTCGCGTATGTAATTGGCGGACTGTCGTTCGGATTCGGCATGGTGTTGACCGGAGGGTGCGGATCGAAGTCGCTGGTGCGCGCGGGCGCGGGCAGTCTCAAGTCGCTCGTCGTACTCGTTGTGCTGGGGATCGTCGCCTACATATCGCTGCGCGGGCTGCTGGCGGTACTTCGCGTGGGGGTCATCGAGCCGGTCGGCGCTCAGCTCGGTACGCCGCAAGATCTGCCGTCGCTGCTCACTGCCGTTGGAATGTCGAAGTCCTCATTACAAGTAGGACTCGCGCTGCTTATCTCAGGCTTCCTGTTTGTGGTGGTCTTTCGCGACCGCAGCTTTCGCACCTTCGACAACCTGCTTGCGGGGCTCGGCATCGGTGCGATCATCGTCGCGGCCTGGGCGGTTTCGGGCACGATCGGTCACGTCGAGGAGCATCCGAACACGTTGCAGGAAGCCTTCCTGCGAACCAACTCGGGCCGCATGGAATCGCTCTCGTTCGTTGCGCCGGTGGCGTACACGATCGACTACCTGATGTTCTTCAGCGACACCAGCAAGGTGGTGACGATCGGGATAGGCGCGGTGTTAGGCATGATCACGGGTTCGGCCGCGTATTCGCTCGTTGCCGGGCAGTTTCGCTGGGAAGGGTTTCGCGACACCGAAGACACCGCCAATCATCTGGTCGGCGCGGCGTTGATGGGTTTCGGCGGCGTTACGGCGCTCGGTTGCACGATCGGCCAGGGTCTGTCGGGTGTGTCGACGCTGGCAATCGGCTCGTTCATCGCAGTCGCGGCGATCGTTGCCGGCGCTGTGTTGGCGCTGAAGTATCAGGCATGGCGGCT
>JACCSD010000069.1 GCA_013813185.1 Burkholderiaceae bacterium | reverse complement strand
CACGGTAGCGGCGATCTGGCTTCCAGTGGCTACCGCCAGCGGACGAATGTGCGCGAAGTGGCGCTTGGCGAGATTGCCGGAAATGCCATACGACAATGACGCCACCAGGCCGGCCGCGATGGCCCATCCGCCTCCGCCCGGCTTGAAGCTGGCCTCGTCTGCCGATAGCCACAACACGCCGCCGAACCCGATCGCGAGCCCGATCCATTGCAGCGCCGTGAGTTTGTCACGCAACCAGACCCACGCGACCAGCGCAGCGAACAGCGGCACGGTTGCGTTCAGGATCGACGCCAGCCCCGCAGTGATCGACAGCGCCGCGTACGCAAACAGCGTGAACGGAATGGCCGAGTTGAATGCGCCGAGCAGCAGGAAGCGAAATGCGTTGGGCGCGAGCTCGGCGACGCCGCCGCGCCACGCGAGCAGTGAAAGCAGAACAAGCGCGGCAATCGCGGTGCGCAGATCGGCAATCGCGAGTGGCCCGAAGGCCGGCGCTGCGACGCGCGTAAAAAGAAAACTCGCGCCCCACAGGGCCGCGAGCAAAGTGAAATCGAACAGATCGCGCAGCTTCATGCAACGATTGTCGTTGGCCCGGATGCGCTGATCACTCCAGTTCTTGCTATCGACGGTCGGTGCGGCAACCTATCGCCAAGGCTTGCGGAAGGCACGCGGCAGCGGCTCTTCGGTCGCGCTCGCGATGTAGCTGCCGTCATGAAATATCAGCGGCGCCCCACCCGGCGCTTCGAACTGCGTCACTTCACCGACCAGGATCAAGTGGTCACCCTCGATGTGCTGGTTGCGATTCAAGGCAATCAGGGTGACGACGCTGCCGCTGATGATCGGAAGCCCGTGTGGCCCTGCGTGCCACTCGGTTCCAACGAAACGATCCACGCCACGCGACGCAAAGCGCTTAGCAGTATCCAGCTGGTGCGCGGCAAGCACGTTGATCGCGTAGCGCGCGCAGTCGCGGAACGCTGCCAGCGAGCCCGCCTTGAGCGACAAGCTCCACAAGATCAGTGGCGGCTGCAGTGATACGGAATTGAAAGAGTTGACAGTCAGCCCGGTCGGCGCACCGTCCGCCGTGCGCGTGGTCACGATCGTTACGCCGGTAGCAAACTGCGCGAGCGCGTGTCGGTAATCGGTACGTGCGCGGGCTTGCATCGCGGCAGTTTACGGGTGGAGCCGCGTACGACGCCTGTTATCGAGGCAAGGCACAATGGCGTGCGGACCAATTTATCGGAGAGGAAATATGAGAACACTGCGTGCAATGATTGCGATGGCGATCGTCAGCGTGCTGACCGGCTGTGGTTACAACACGATCGTCACCCAGGAGCAGACGGTCACTGCGGCCTGGTCTGAAGTGCTGAATCAATACCAGCGCCGCGCCGACCTGATTCCGAACATCGTCGAAACTGTTAAGGGCGAGGCGAACTTCGAACAAACGACGCTGCAGAACGTGATCGAGGCGCGCGCCCGCGCAACATCGATCCAGGCAACACCGGAGTTGGTCAACGACCCGCAGGCGTTTGCGCAATTCACGCAGGCACAGAGCCAGTTGACGTCGGCACTATCGCGCTTGCTGGTGACCGTCGAGAACTACCCGAATCTGAAAGCCAACGTCGCGTTCCAGGAATTGCGCGCCACGCTGGAGGGAACCGAGAACCGCATCGGAATCGCGCGCAAGCGCTACATCGACGCTGTCGCGCAGTACAACACCACCATCGCTCTGCTGCAGAATTTTCTTGGCAAGATACTCACCGGAGCTTCGCCGAAGCCGCAATTTTCGGTGGCGGACGAAGGTGCAATCAGCCGGCCGCCGACGGTGGATTTTGGAAAGACCAAGAAATAAGCGTTCCGCATGAGGTTTAATGCGCGCGATGTCGGCGCGATCGCCGGAGTTTTGTGGTCGGCGATCGTGCTGTCGACGTCTGCGCTTGCACAACCGCAGGAACTACCGAAGGGATTGGCGCCTTCGGGCTCCTCGGTGTCGACGCCGAGTGTCGATGCTGCGAAGCCGGCGGCGCCGGCGCCGACGCTGCCCGACGGTACGCTGGCCGTACCGCCGCTGGCACGAGTCACCGATACCGCTGGCGTTTTGGATAGCGCTGCGCGCGCGCAGCTCGATGCGAAGCTGGCAGCGTTCGAGCAAGCGCGCGGCGCGCAGATTGCGGTGATCGTCGTTCCCAGCACGCAGCCCGAGCCGATTTCCGATTTTGCCAACCGGGTGGGTGGCGTGTGGAAGATTGGCCGCGCGGGCATCGGTGACGGCGTATTGAT
>JACCSD010000035.1 GCA_013813185.1 Burkholderiaceae bacterium | reverse complement strand
GGTCAACTCCGATGCCACATGGGCTGAAATGGTCTCGAACTTTTTGGACACGTCGCGCGCCAGCACGACTCGCCGCGCCGGTTCAAGCACGGTCGAAAGCTGCGCCAGCAGCTCGGCGATTCGATGCGGCGCCTCGAACAGCGCAAATGCCCTTTTTTCGGCGGCCAAGGTCCGCAAGATTCGATTGCGCTGTTGCGCGCCGGTCGGAAGAAAGCCGACGAACACGAGCGGCCCGGCGCCCAGACCCGACACCGACAGCGCGGCGATAGCGCTGCTCGGACCGGGGACGGGCACCACGCGCAGGCCAGCGTCGAGCGCGCTCCGCACCATCAGCGCGCCGGGGTCCGACACGCCCGGGGTGCCTGCATCCGTGACCACGGCAATTCGTTCGCCGCGCGCGAGCCGCTCGACAACCTGCTGCGCCATTGCACGCTCGTTGTGCTGATGGGCGGCGAGTACCGGCGTCTCGATTCCGTAGCGCGCCAAAAAGGGGCGCGTGACGCGTGTGTCCTCGGCTGCGATCAGATCGACCCGCGACAGGATCCAGATCGCACGCAGCGTAATGTCGGCCGCGTTGCCGATCGGCATGCCGACTACATACAATGAGCCAGCCGGAAAATCCTGCGCCGCCACTTCGGACAGCGCTATCAATCGATCCTGTTGCAGGTCTTGCGTGATGGTTCCCATCGCTGGTCTTGGCTCGCTGAACTTGCGCCTGACTGTGCTGGCAAGTGTGGCATGCAGTCTGGCGGCGCACGTCATTGCGCAAACGGCGCCTGCGGTCGACACGACTCAGCCGGTCACCGCGAGCGCGATTGCGCTGGTTCTGCCCAATCAGCAGGGCATTTTTGCCGCGGCCGCCGAAGCGGTGCGCCAAGGGTTCTTCGCTGCACACAAGGCGAGCGGAAGTACGGCGGCGATTCAGGTGATCGAAGTCGGCGACGACGTCGAACAGATCGGCGTTGCGCTCGCTGCCGCACGCGACCGCGGCGTGCGCGTGGCGGTCGGCCCTTTGCGGAGGCACGAGGTCACCGCCATTGTCGAGGGCGGGAGCGCAGTGCTGCCCTTGGTGACATTGAACTATCCCGACCGCGATGCCGGCGCACCGCCGACGATGATTGCGTTCGGATTGTCGGCCGAAGCCGAGGCGGAACGCGTCGTGCAGGTCGCGCTGTCGAGCTTCGTCAAGCTGCGACAGGGACTTTCGACCGGTGCGCGCATCATGGTCCTGGCCGGTGCCGGCGCGCTCGACCGAAGAATTGCGCAGGCGTACGTCAACGCGTTGCGCGCCGCGGGCGAGGTCCCCTCGATCGTGGAGGCGACCCCGGCAGCGCTGAACCGCCTGGGCCGGCAGTTTGAAACAGGCAGCTACGACGCGGTGTTCCTGGCGCTTGGCGCGCGCGATGCCTCGCTGCTGCGGTCACGCATTCCGCGCGGCATAGCCATTTTCGGAACGTCGTTGCTCAATGTCGGCGATCCCGCGGGCTCGCCGATGGCGTCCGCGCTGGCGTTCGATCTCGAAGGCGTGCGGTTCGTCGATATGCCGTGGTTGCTGCAGCCCGATCATCCTGCTGTGATGGTCTACCCGCCACCGGGGCGACCGATGACGCTTGAAACGGCACGGCTGTACGCGCTCGGCATTGACGCGTTTCGTGTCGCTGAACTGTGGATGAAGGGCGAGTCGCGCTTCGAAATCGATGGCGTGACCGGCCGCTTGCGAGTCGACCGCGCGCAAAGCGTGCGCGTCGAGCGGACTCCGGTGTCGGCCATCTATCGCAACGGCGTCATTGAACGTGAGGAGTTTGCCCGCTGATGCCGCCGCGTGCGGCGTCGCGAACGCCGAAGCAGCGCGCCGGAGACGCGGCGGAAGACGCGGCCGCCAGGCACCTGACGGCGGCAGGCTGCCGGATCGTGGCGCGCAATGCGCGCTATCGCGACGGCGAAGTCGACCTGGTCGCGCGCGAACGCGACTTGCTGGTGTTTGTCGAAGTCCGTATGCGTGTCAGCGCTCGGTTCGGCGGAGCCGCAGGCAGCGTCGATTCGCTGAAACAGAAGCGAATCGCGCGCGCTGCGCAGCACTGGCTGCTCCGCGAGTACGGCGAGCGTTGGCCCGCGTGCCGCTTCGATGTGGTCACGGTCGACGGCAGTGGCACAATCGAGTGGATACGCGATGCGTTTCAAATGTAAATGCGGCGAAGCTGATCGCTGCGGGAGACCCGAATGAAAGCGACTCACAAACGAATCCTGGCCGCGGTCGTGGCGGCGCTGGTGCTGCCGGGTTGTGCGCCCTTGATCATCGGCGCCGTTGCGGCGGGCACGGCCACCGTGGCTACCGATCGCCGCAGCACCGGCACTCAACTGGATGACAAGACCATTCAGGTGCGTGTCGCCAACGAGTTGAGAGACGCGCTGCGCGGCAACGACATTCATGTCAGTGTCAACAGCTACGAGCGCCGGGTACTCCTGACCGGTGAAGTGGCCAACGACGCTCTCAAAGCTCAAGCGGGCACCGTGGCTGCACGCTCGAAAGACGTTCGCATGGTCAACAATGAGCTGACCATCGCGACACCCTCGACGTTTGGCGAGCGCACCGACGACAACACGCTCGGCGCCCGCGTGCGCGCCGCGTTCGTCAACACGCGCGAAATCGCATTCAACTCGATCGACATCGTCACCGAGCGGCGCACCATCTATCTGATGGGCGCGGTCACGCAGAAAGAGGCCGATGTCGCGGCGCACGTCGCCAGCCGCGTGCCCGGTGTAAAGCAGGTCGTCAAGCTGTTCGACGTCGCTCCAGCCGGATCAGCGGCGGCGCCGGTGCCCGGCACCACTCGCTGACAACCGTCGGCAGGAATCCGGCTCCGTTCGTCAATCAGCGCTTGCGTGGCCGGGGCTTTGTCTTATAGTCCGCGCGCCTTGAACTCATGGCGATAGCGGCAGCCGGCAAGTGCCGTCTTGATTGAAGTGACTGGGAGGATTCGATGAGTTGGATCATCGTGCTGGTCGTCATCGCGGCGGTCGTGTTCTGGGTGGTGGGCGCCTACAACCGGTTGGTCAGTCTGCGCAACAAGTTCAAGAACGCCTTCGCGCAGATTGATGTTCAACTGAAGCGCCGTTATGACTTGATCCCGAATCTGGTCGAGACCGCCAAGGCGTACATGAAACACGAGCGCGAGACGCTCGAAAACGTGATCCGCGCGCGCAATTCGGCAGTGACCGCGAACACGGCCGCCGCTGCGGACCCGGGCTCGCCGCAGGCGATCCAGGGATTGGTGCTTGCCGAAGGTGCGTTAAGTGGCGCGCTGTCGAAACTATTTGCGTTGGCCGAGGCGTACCCCGATCTGAAAGCGAACCAGAACATGATGCAGCTCACCGAGGAGCTGACCGGCACCGAGAACAAAATATCGTTCGCGCGCCAGGCGTTCAATGATTCTGTGATGAGCTACAACACCGCAGTGCAGCAGTTTCCGACCAACGTCATCGCGGGCGCGTTTACGTTCGCACCGGCCGAGCTGCTGCAATCGACTGAAAGCGAAGAGGAGAAGCAGGCGGTTCGCGTTCAGTTTTGACCCATGGTCGCGATGTGGGTGCTGTTCGCGGTGGGGGTGGCGCTGATCGCGTGGGGCGTGATCAGCATCCGGCGCGGCACGCTGTGGGACAACGATGTCGCGGGCGAGTGGATCCGCCTCGACGATGACCCGACGATATTCTGGACGGCCGTGTCGCTGATCTTCACGCTGGCGGTGCTGGCGATCGGCGTCGGCGCGATCGCCGGCTACAGCTCGCGTCCGCTTTAGCCGAGGCCATCGTGGATTTTTTCGAGCACCAGGAAGTCGCTCGCCGATCAACGCGCCGGCTGGTCGTGCTGTTCTCGATCGCCGTGATCGCGATCGTCATCGCGGTGAATCTGGCCGCCACCGCGCTTTACCTCGGCTTCTTGATGCCCGCAGGAACCGCCCGTGCCGCCGCCGCTTTGCCGACCGGCTTCTACTTTGTCAACACGCTGATCGTCCTAGGCCTGATCGGCAGCGGCACGCTATACAAAATGAGTTCGCTCAGCGCCGGCGGCGCCGCTATCGCCAATCTGGTCGACGCGCGCGAAGTCGACATGACCACGCGCGATCTGCTCGATCGGCGCCTGATCAACGTCGTCGAGGAAATGGCGATCGCGTCGGGCGTCGCGGTGCCGCGCGTGTACGTGATGGACAACGAAACGGCGATCAACGCCTTCGCCGCCGGCCATTCGATCAATGACGCGGTGATCGCTGTGACCCGCGGCACGCTGACCCGGCTGTCGCGCGACGAATTGCAGGGCGTGATCGCACACGAGTTCTCGCATGTACTGAACGGCGACATGCGGCTTAACCTGCGCTTGATCGGCGTGCTGCACGGGCTGTTGATCGTTGCGCTGGCCGGCCGCCTGCTGTTGGAACTGAGTGGTCGCAGCCGCGGCGGAAGCAGCAGCAGCAGCGGCCGCAGCGGCAACGCGCTCGCCGTTCTGTTTTTTGCCGGTGTCGCGCTGTGGATACTCGGCTACATCGGCGTCTTCTTTGGCCGTCTGATCAAGGCGGCCGTTTCCAGGCAAAGGGAATTTCTTGCCGACGCCAGCGCGGTGCAGTTCACGCGCAATCCCGACGGCATCGGCGGCGCTCTGCGCAAGATCGGCGGCCTCACCGAGGCAACCGGGCTCGGCACGCGCATCGATCATCCGCAGGCCGAGGCACTTTCGCATTTGTTTCTCGGTGCGGCGCGGCCCAGCTTCGTGCGCGGTCTCTTTGCAACGCATCCGTCGCTTGAAGAGCGGGTGCAGCGTATCTACGGACGCAAGCATGCGTTCCTGCCCGCGCCGGAGAATGCGCTGGCGCTGTCGATGGGCGGCCTGGAACCCGCGCCCGAGATGGAGCGTCCGCGCTCACCGATCGAGTTCGTGCCGGCGGGCGATGCGCGTCGCGGGGCGAGCGCTGCCACCGCGTCTACCAACGCGTCTACCGTCAGTGGTTTGTCGCCGCTTGCGGGCTTGGTCGCGACGGCCGCAGCCGGCGCCGCGGCACCGGTCGCGGTGGCGGCATCGGTCGGCACGGTGGCGCCGCCGGCGCAGCGCGACTTCGCTTTGGATCAGTCGCAGCGGGCGACGGTGGATACCTTGCGGCACGCAGCGACCGATGCCATCCATGCCCAACTGATCGGGTTCGCGCTGCTGGTAGGAAAAGACCACGCACTGCGCGCGCAGCAATGCCAGCTTATCGCCGACGCCTATGGAGGCGACGCATCGCAAATTGCCGATCGGTACCACAGTCTGATGCATCAACTGCCGCCCGGCGCGCGGCTGCCGCTGCTGGATGTTGCGATGCCGGCACTGCGCAAGCTGCCCGATCAAGTTCGGCAACGCGTGTTGAAGCTGGCGCATCTGTTGATCGCGGCCGATGGCCGTGTTTCGGTGAACGAGTTTCTGTTATTTACGATTCTGAAACGGCGGCTCGGTCCGGACGCGGGCAGAGTGGTGCCGGTGCGGTACCGCACCGTCGGCGAGCGCGCCCAGGATGCTGCGCTGGTCCTGTCGTTGGTCGCGGCTGTCCGCTTGCCGCACAGGCCCGAGCATTCGTTCAACGCCGGCGCGTTGCTGTTGCCCGGCGCGGATGTCCAGTTCGTCGGTATCGACGCGATCAAGCTGGACGAAGTTTCTGCCGCGCTCGATCATCTGAATCAATTGGCACCGCTCGCAAAGCCGCAGCTGATCAAGGCCGCCACGGCGGCGGCATTCGTCGACAGTGAAACCAACTGGCTCGCGGCCAGCACGCTGCGCATGATATGTGCTGCACTTGACGCGCCGTTGCCGCCGCAGGTTGCGGCAGTGGAAGTGGTGAGCTAATCAAATAACCGAGGAGTGAAACGATGGCAAACAAGAAGGCCACCAAGGCGAAGAAAGCGACAAAGAAAACCGCAAAGAAAAGCGTAAAGAAAACGTCCGCCAAGCGCGAGTTGATTGCGCCGCGCGGTGACAAACGCTACGTTCGCCGAGACAAGTCGGGTCAATTCACCGAAAGCGACGATCAAGGCAGGTCACTGAGCAAGGACGTCCGGCAAAAAGCCAAAACCCGCGTCAAGTCGGGTCAAGGCGACAAAGGCGATAGAAAATAGGTCGGACCATCCGAAAACGGCAACGGCACGGGCGATGGAGTTCGCATGCGACTAAGACCTGTTTGTTTATCGTGCGTGTCGTTTGACGTGGAAGCCGTCGTCGATGGAGAGCGCGTCGAAGCCGAATTTTTTGCCTGCTTCGAATGCCAGGATGTGTTCTATTTCATGGCGGATGCGAAACCGCGCGTTCGCCGACTGGGCGTTTCTCAGCTCTACAGCGAGCCGAACCGCACGCTCAAGCGCGGTCGCGCAGCTCGGTAACACCTTGGTGTTCTGCACAATGGTCGCAGCAGAACATTCGGCCGTCCTTTTCGAGCCCGTGCCCGACAATGCGCACACTGCAGTGTTCGCACGTGGGTGCGAGCAGGTGAATCGCGCATTCGAAGCTGTCGAACGTATAGGTCCGTCCGCTCTTTTTTACCTCGAACGACTTGTCGTAATCGTTTCCGCAAGCGTCGCACTTCGCCATATCGCCTAGCCTGTGCTCACGCAGTGAGCAGCTTCTCAATATCAGGAATCGGATGCGAGGTCAGGTTCTTCGGTAGCTCGCCAGTAATACGATCGACGACTTCCTTGTGAAACGCCTTGCGCAGCGTGCCTAGAACCTTCGGCGGAGCAACGACGACCAGCGCTTCGAACTTGTTGGCATGTGCGAGGCGATAAAGAATGCCTGCGATGTCGACCGCGAAACGATCTTCGCCCAGTTGATGCCAGTCGGTTTCCTCCATTGCGCTGCGGGCGGTGCCTGCGCTCGCAAACGCGCGGCCCGGCTTATCGGTGCCTTGTTCATGGGTCGCCGGATTGTCGTGCCCGAGGACGTTTTCGACCTCGAGCTTGATGTCCTGCGGACCGCCTTTGTTGCGCAGCAGAAGTGCTTTTTCGCCGTCGCCTACGACGACCAGTGCCTCATTGGGAATCTTGAATTCGTTCATGGAGTTCTGCGCGGATGCATTACGTGGCGGTTGGCATTAACACTCCCGGCATATTTCATGCCGGCGCCCTCAGTTAGTCGGTCCCGCTCCTCGCTCATTCGACGGCAAGCTTGCCGACAGCGCGTACTTTCGAGCTAAGGCAGGGGACTGGTCCCGATTCCGGCCGAGTGTGCTTGCTGATCGGCGTGATAGCTCGATCGCACCATCGGCCCGCACGCCGCATGCGAAAAGCCAATACGCGTCGCTTCCGCCTCGAACATGCGGAAGGTATCCGGGTGCACATAGCGCAGCACCGGCAAATGGTGCGTGCTCGGCGCCAGGTACTGGCCGACCGTCAGCATGTCCACGTGATGCGAGCGAAGATCGTGCATCACCCGCAGGATCTCCTCGTCGGTCTCGCCCAGTCCGACCATGACACCGCTCTTGGTCGGCACGTTCGGAACGACGCGCTTGAACTCCGCGAGCAGCTTCAGCGAGTGCATGTAATCGGACCCCGGCCGCGCGTGGCGATACAAGCGCGGCACCGTTTCCAGGTTGTGATTCATCACGTCGGGCGGCGCAGCTTCCAGAATCTGCAGCGCGCGGTCGAGCCGGCCGCGAAAGTCGGGCACCAGCACTTCAATGCGCGTCGCTGGCGAAAGCTCGCGGGTCGCTCGAATGCAGTCGACGAAGTGCTGGGCGCCACCATCCTTCAAATCGTCGCGGTCGACCGAGGTGATGACGACATACGAAAGCTTCAGCGCCGCGATCGTGCGGGCCAGATTGAGCGGCTCATCAGTGTCGAGCGGATCCGGGCGCCCGTGGCCGACGTCACAAAACGGACAGCGCCGCGTGCACTTGTCGCCCATGATCATGAAGGTCGCGGTGCCGTTGCCGAAACACTCGCCGATGTTCGGGCACGACGCTTCTTCGCACACAGTGTGCAAGTTGTGTTGGCGAAGAATGTTCTTGATTTCGTAAAAGCGCGTGGCCGGTGACCCTGCCTTGACGCGGATCCATTCGGGCTTTTTCAGCGCCTGGCCGATCGGCACCGGCGTGATCGCAAATTTCTTGAAGACCTTGCCGGTCTTTGCCTCGCCTTTTTTCTTTGCGAAGTCGAGCGCGGGTGCAGAGGTGTCCATCAGGTCGCCAGTTTAGCCAACGCCGGCTGGAGAGCGCGCGCGGGCACCGACAGGTGCGCTTGCAGCCGCTCGCTCAGACGCATCGCGACATCGTCGCGATCTGCCTGTACGCCGAGCGTGACGAGGTCGACGACTTGCAGTCCAGCGTAGCCGCACGGATCGATCAGCGAATAAGGCGCCAGGTCCATCGCGACGTTCAGCGCGACGCCGTGATAACTGCACCCGCCTGCGACCTTGATGCCTAGCGCGGCAATTTTTGCGAGACCGGTGAACGGCGGTGGCGCTTGACCGGACCACGGCGTAAACACACCCGGTGCACCCGAGACGCGCCGACCGTCGACGCCGAAAACCTGCAACGTCTGAATCACCGACTGCTCGATGCGAAACACCAGCTCTTTGACGTAGATGCCGAGGCGCCGTAAGTCGATTAACGGATAGGCGACGACCTGGCCGGGGCCGTGATAGGTGACCTGGCCGCCGCGATCGGTGGCGATCACCGGAATGTCGGACGCGGCCAGAAGATGCGCGCGCCGACCCGCCTGACCCAAAGTAAAGACCGGGGGATGCTCCACCAGCCAGAGCTCGTCATCGGTATCCGCGGTCCGCTGCGCGCTGAACTCACGCATTGCCTGCCACGTACGAACGTAGTCGGCGCGGCCAAGTTGTTTGACGATCATTCGTTACAGCACGACCTTGACCAGCGGATGGCTGGTCAGCGCGCGGTACAGCTCGTCGAGCTGCTCGCGCGACGTCGCGCGAATCGTCGCAGTGACCGACAGGTAGTTGCCATCCTTCGAGGTCCGCATTTCGAGCGTGCTGGGGTCGAAATCGGGCGCGTGCGCCTGCACAACTTCGACGATCGCTTGTGCGAACTCGTCGACCCGGCGTCCCATGACCTTGATCGGAAAATCGGTGGGAAACGTCAGCCCAGGCGGACGTGGCGCCAGATCGGACGGTTTCGGTTCGTTGCTCATGCAGCTCGTTCGCCCACGTGGGACTTATTCGGGGATGCGCCTCGTTGCGCGTGCCAGGCGCGAGCGTCCTCTTGCTTGGCCAGTTGAAACCATTCGTGCATCTTGCAATACATGGGGCCGGGTTTTTGGGAACCCACTGGTGCGCCATCGAGTGTGACGATGGCCAGCACTTCACGGCCGGAAGAACTGAGCCAGATTTCATCGGCAGTTTTCAACTCGCTTGCTGCCACCGGCCGTACGTCGACCTTGACGCCGCGCTGTGTGGCAATGTGAGCAATACCGTCAACGGTGATCCCGGGCAGAAGCTGAACCGTCTTCGGCGGCGTACTGATCACGCCGTCCTTGATCACACTGATATTGGTGCTGGACCCTTCGGTCAAATACCCGTCGCGCAGCATCACAGTTTCACTGGCCCCCTTGTCTATCGCGTATTGCTTCATCAGCACGTTGCCGAGCAGCGAGGTGCTCTTGATGTCGCAATGCAGCCAACGCTCATCGACGTGCGTGACCGCGGCCACACCGTGCTCGATCTGCTCGTTCGGAATCGACGGCCAGGGCGAAGTGGATACAAACACCGTCGGCACCGCACCGGCTGGAAAGGGATGGTCCCGCTTGGCCACACCGCGCGTGACCTGCACGTAGACCAGCTGGCGTGGCCACGGATGGCGATCGATCACGTCCGCGGTTAGGTCGAGCCATTGTTCCAGCGACAAAGGATTGTCGATGCGAACGGCGTCCAGGCTGCGCCGTAGGCGGGCGAAATGCTCGTTAGCGCGAAACGGCGCGCGAGTTTTTGCACCGTCAGCGCCGACCGTATCAACGGCAATGACCTCGTACACGCCGTCGCCAAAAATGAAACCGCGATCGAGCACTGAGACCTTCGCGTCAATCAACGCAGTCCATTCGCCGTTCAAATAACAGGTGGCCTGCTGCCAATCCGGCGCGGGATTGCTTCGCGATTCAATCACGGCGTTTCCTCCACCGCAGCACGATGGCATCGTACGCGCGGCGCAACAAGCCGCCGGAGTCGATTCGCTCGAGTGCCACGACCGGCACCTCGGCGACCTGGCGCCCGCCGGCACTGATCATCATGCGGCCCACTGCTTCGCCGCGTTGAAGCGGCGCGATCAGCGGATCGGCGCGCTCGATCCAGGACTTCAACGCCTCGCCTTTGAGGTTATGCAACTCGCTTGCTGGCACGGTGACGTACACATCCTGGTCGACGCCGACTGCCACGATGCCACGATCGCCCTTCCACACCGCAGGCGTCGCCAGCACGTCGCCGCGCCGATAGAGCTGGACCGTATCAAACGCGGCGTAGCCGTGATTGAGCAAGCGCAGAGTCTCTTGCGTGCGCGCTGCATCGCTGTTGGCGCCGAGAACCACCGCGATCAACCGCCGTTGAAAGGCGCGATCACCGCCGCCCTGGGCGCGCGCGGCCGTAGCCACGACCGACCATCCAGAGGCGGACAGCTGTCCCGTTTTCATGCCATCGACGTGCGAGTCGGTCCACAAAAGCCGGTTGCGATTCGCCTGCAAAACGTCGTTATAGGCAAATTCGCGCTGCGCAAAGAGCGGTGCATGCTGCGGAAAGTCCGTAAGCAAGCGACGCGCTAGGATCGCCAGGTCCTCGGCGCTCGAGTAATTCTGTGCATCGGAGTGGCCGGTGGCGTTTGCGAAGTGCGTATTGGCCATGCCGAGCCGGCGCACCTCGGCGTTCATGCGCGCTACGAAGATATCAATGCTGCCCGCGCTGTGTTCCGCCAGCGCAACGGCGGCGTCACTTGCCGAAGCCGTCAACATTCCGCGCAGCAGTTGATCGACGGTGACTGCCCGGCCCGGTTCCAGGTACATACGCGCGCCTAGTTTGCCGGGCGTCGCGAACGCAACCGGGGAGACGGTGACATCATCGGTGAGCGCGATTCGATTCTCATTCAGAGCCGTGAAGACGACGTAGGCGGTCATCAGTTTGGTCAGCGATGCCGGCTCGAGGCGCGCCGTTGGTTCAAACGCTGCGAGCCGTGCTCCGCTAGTCGCGTCGACCAAAACCCAGGCGCGTGCCGCCAACATGGGCGCTGGCTGCGCGGCCACCGGCGCGAGCGCGCACAGAAGCGACGTGAGCGAGAGCGCACGCAGATGACGCAACATGATCAAGAACGGGTGAGACACCGCGGGTGGGGGTAAGCAGGAAATTGGAGTCGAGGCCGAGAGTTTGAACCCAAACTCTGATCGCGGTTCAGTCTGAGGGCGCGACGGGGACGCGCTGCTTTCGGTGCGGTCAACCGCGGCGACGTAATGCCTTCAGATAATCCTGGGCGGCCGCGGAACCTAGCGCGCTCGCAATGACGCGCTCGGCTTGGCGCACGCAGGTACGAAACTCTTCAATCGAGCGGCAAGCTTCGATACGCATCGCAAGCGAGTCGGCTTCCGGACCTAACCGGTCGTGCAGGCCACGCACGGCACGGCGCTTGACTTCCTCCAGCGTGATCGGGTTATCGCGCTCGTCGAGTCCGCCGCTTGTGCTCGGCCCGGCCAGGGAGGATGAAAGACCGGTGTCGGTATCGCGGCCGTTGAGCGTCGGCACGTCGATCGAGCCTGGGTACGAAGCGCGCTGGATCAGGCCCGAACTCTCCAGGCTCACCACGGCACTTTCGATTTCACCCGGTTTGGCGAGGATCGACAGATCATCGACCGTGCGTTTGCCGTCGATCATGATCAGCACGCGCCGCGTTGTCATCGGTAGCTGCGCGCTGCGCAATGAGATCTCCGCAATGCCGCGCGGTGTCTTCAAATAGATGACGGTGCCGTCCACGATTATCGGTACGCAATGCGCACCGTTGTCCTCCTGCCGGGTAGCCAAAATGCCGGAAATGACGCTGCGGCGGCGGTCTCCTGCCGCTTGCACGCCCGCAACGAGCGAACCTTTTTAATCAGTTTGGGGGGCTGCGTCAATTGCGGGCAGGCCCAGAATATGCGCACTTATCAGGCGCTTGAGCAGGGCCAGGCGGCGGTGAAAGAAGTGATCCGCTCCCGGGATAACAACGATCGGCAAATCCTGCGGGCGCGCCCAGTCAAGGACATCGGCCAGCGGAATCGTTTCATCCAGTTCGCCGTGAATGACGAGCGCGTCGCGCGTTACGTTCGGCATCGGCCATTTGCCTGCAGCTGCGCCGACCAATATCACATAGGCAGGCGGTCGATTCGAAGCAGCCAGCGTCTGCGCCGCTTTCGCAGCGACGAAGCTGCCAAACGAAAAGCCGGCAAGGGCGATAGGCAGTTCATCAGGAAGCCTCGACCGGACGGCGGGCAGAGTTGGTAGTGAGTTGATCAAGCGCAGGAAATCCTCGGTCTCCCCTTCACCTTCGTCATGCTCTCCGGCGGAGGCGCCAACGCCGCGGAAGTTCGGTCGCACTGCAACCCAGCCGAGGCCCGCGAACGTCCGCGCGATAGTGGCGACCACCTTGTTGTCAAAGGTGCCGCCGTAGAGCGGATGCGGGTGCCCGATATAGACGGTCCCCTGCGGCGCGGCGGCCGGCCAGTCGAGCGCCAGTTCGAGGCCGCCGCCGCCGCCGTCGACTACCAGTTTCTCAGTTGACGCCGGCATCGGATCGACGTCTTCGCGCGTTCCTAGATGCGAAGCCGCTCTACGACTTCGCCCTTGACCAGATGGCGGTCAACGATTTCGTCGATGTCGTGCGCATCGACGTACGTGTACCAGACACCCTCGGGGTAGACGACGACGCAAGGCCCTTCCTGACAGCGATCGAGGCAGCCCGATTTGTTGATGCGAATCTTTCCCTCGCCATTCAAGTCGAGTTCCTTGATGCGCGACTTGGCGTGTTTTTGCATTTCCGCGGCGTGCTGGTTGGCGCAACAGGCCGAGCCGTCTTCACGCTCGTTCAGGCAGAAGAAAACGTGACGCTGGTAGTAGCTCATCGGCAAATTATAAGGACGCAGGCGAGGCGTGCTCGCTGCGATTCGGCAACAACGCCATGACAAGTGCATAAGCCAGCGCATAGGGCCAAAGCAGTGACAGCCAGTGCGCGAGGGCATTGAAGTTCAGCAGCTGGCCCTGCCGCCATCCGCCGATCGCGTCGAGGTAATACGGATTTTCCGGCACCAGATTGACGGCGACGATCAGCGCAATCAGCGCCAGCAGTGCAAAGCGCGCGCACCAGGCACGCGGCCCGGCACTCGCAGCCAGCAGCGAGAGCATGCCGAGGCCCAGCCCGCCGTAGACCCCCGGAGTCAGCCACGCCAGTGCGCGATCGGGACCGAACTGCACGGCGTTCGCCAATGCCTTCGACAACAGCGCCGCCAGCAGCAACGTCAATAGCAGCTTCACCTTGGGCGCATTGGGCCGCATCGTTGAGGCGAACGCAAGCCCGACGGCAAGAATCGACGACGCCACCACGAATGCTTCGGCCAGAACGAATTCGGCGAGATCGAAGCCGTCCGCGAACTCGGCCACCGTGAACATCAAGTCGTCGATCGGCAGCACGCCGCCGGCGGCGACGAAGAGTGCGCCGAGTTCGTCGCGAATATCGCCATTGCCGAACAACATTGGCTCGGGGTAGATCTGTGCGGCGGGCCAGAGCGCTATCACCAACAGCAAGACGGACGCGCGCCGCTCGAACCAGCGAAGGCGCAAATCGGCCAACCGCCCGCGATCGATCAAACTCGATGCGAATGGCGCTGTCATCAATGCGCCCACCGCCGCGCCGACCGAGTTCGTCAGCAGATCAAGATTCGACGAAATGCGCGTCGGTAAGAAGCTCTGCAACGCTTCGATCGCCGCCGCGAGCAACACCCCGGCCAGTAGTGCAATCAGCACCGCCGTCAAGCCGCGCGCGGCCGGATGCAGCGCGAGCACCAGCAATGCGCCGAACGGCAAGTAGGCCAGGACGTTGACCGCGAGATCGAAGGTAGTCACATGCGCCGGGATCGGCGCCGAGAGATACGCGAATGGGTTTAACCCCAGATTGCGCCAACCGCTCCACGGCGCCACGCCCGAATAGACGAGCAACAGCGCGCAGATCGCGCACGCACTGCGTGCCAACGGCGAATGCCGCGCATGCCATGGCTTGCCGCTGAATGCCGGTCCGTTTAGCGATGCCCTCATCGAGGGATTGTCGGACGGCTGCCGGCGCGCTGACAAGCACGCGTAAGGACGACGGGTCCGATGCTAAATTTGATTGACTGTTCAACCATCGGTTCAACGATTACGGCCGGAGGCGACTGTTTGGCTGCACGGGTGACTTTGACGCAGGCCGCGGATTCGTTCGGTGCGGCTCCGCTCGACGCGTCCGAGATTGCCCGCGCTTTGGCACTCGCGGGTTGCCGCGACTGTGCTGTTGAAGCCGTGACCGTCACCGGCTCGACCAACGAAGATCTGGTGGCGCGAGCCCGAGTGCGTCAGCCGTCGGGTCCGTTGGTGCGCGCTGCTTCGTTTCAAACCGGCGGACGCGGCCGCCGGCAACGACGGTGGCGCGCGGCGCCCAATCATGCGCTACTGTTTTCGGCTGCGATTCCCGTCGGTGTCTGTCCGGACTCACTGCCGGCGATTACGTTGGCGTGCGGTGTCGCGCTGGCGGACTGTCTTGCGACGCATGGCGTGGCAGTGCAGCTCAAGTGGCCGAACGATGTTCGCAGCAATGGTTGCAAGCTGGCAGGCATCCTGACCGAGCTGGTAACGGATCGGAACGCCGCGCACACGGTGGTGATCGGAGTCGGCATAAACCTGCATCTGGATGACGCGGCGCGAAGCGCGATCGAGCAGCCTGCGATAGCGCTCGATCAGCTGTTGGGGGGCGTGGCGTTGCAGTCGCGCGAGCAATGGATCGGTCACCTCGGCGGCGCGATCGTCGCGGCGGCGGCGCGATTCATGCAGGACGGGTTCGCCCCGTTTTACGCACGCTTCAATCAGCTGCTTGAATCGCGTGGCAAGGTGGTTGACGTGTCGCAGGACGAGGTAGCCGCCGAACCTGCCATCAGCGGCCGGCTGATCGAAGTCGATCGCCTTGGGCGGCTGGTGATTGAGGCCGAAGGCCAGCGCCATCGCGTCAGCGTCGGCGACGTGTCGGTGCGGCCATGACGCTGCTGGTCGACGTCGGCAATTCGGCGATCAAATGGACGCAGTTGTCGACCGACGGAACGCTGAGCGCGGTGCACATACAGTTGCATCGAGGTGTTTCAGGAATCGCTTCGCGGCTGATGGAGCAATGGCGCGTGACTTCGGAGGAAGGAGTTGCCGTCGTCGCGTGCAACGTCGCTGGGCCCGATGTCGTGGCTGGAGTCGAAGAGGTCGCGCACACGCTTCATTTGCAGGCGGTTCGCTGGCTGCGCACGCAGCGCTCCTTCGATGGCGGGTCGGTTGCGCTCGTCAACGGTTACAAAGACCCTGCGCAACTTGGCGCCGATCGCTGGCATTGCATGCTCGGTGCGTGCGCGACATCGAACGCACAACGCGCGGCCGACTCATTCGTCGTCGTCAATGCTGGGACGGCTACCACCGCCGATTGTGTTGAAGTCGATAAAGGCGAAGGAAGCGAAGCAAGGTTTAGCGGGACGTTCATTGGCGGGGTAATTGCTCCGGGGGTGCGCCTGATGCTGGAATCTCTGGCGCGTCAGACGGCGGGCTTGCCAGTGGCTGACGCTGACCGAACCGATAGCGCGGTCGATTTCCCGGATAACACCGACACGGCGATCGTAACCGGCGTACTGGACGCTCAGGCGGGTCTGATCGATCGGATCTGGCGCCGGTTTGCGGCTCGTTTGCAGACGGAACCGCGTCTTATCCTCACCGGTGGGCATGCCGACGCGCTCTCGGCGCGCCTGCCGAGGGCGGCCGACATCGAACATAATCTGGTCTTACGCGGTTTGGCGCTGCGCGCGCGCTCCGATTCTTCGAAGGATCTTTGAAGCTGTAACCCATGAAGCTTGCGTTTCTGATTCTGGTGCTGGTGAATCTCGCGCTATTCGCGTGGCAGCAGGGCGCTTTTGGCCGGGTCGGCGAGAGTGGCCGCGAACCCGAGCGCGTCGCGCGCCAGATCGAAGCGGAGCGTTTCCGGGTGCTCAGTGAAAAAGAAGTTCAAAGGCTACGCGAACGCGCCAGCCAGGCAAAAAGCGGCGGCGCGGATTCGACCATTGGACAGTAATTCCGGTGTTCGCCGCTGGTCAGGATGACACCCCTTGTGTGCGAGCGGTGGACTAAACTGCGCGTCGCCGGATTGACCGCATCACTCACCGAATATTGGAGGACCTATGAATCCTAGTCTGCAAACCTCTGGCTATCGCGGATCGGATGCGCTGGCTGTCGAGCGCAACCGGGTACTGCGCAATACCTACTGGCTGTTGGCGCTGTCGATGATTCCGACCGTGATTGGTGCTTGGGTGGGCGTGTCCACCGGCATCGCGCGCTCGATGTCGCCCGGGATCAGCCTGATGGTCTTTCTCGGTGGCGCCTTCGGGTTCATGTTTGCGATTGAAAAGACGAAAAACTCCGCAGCCGGCGTCCCGTTGTTGTTGGCATTCACGTTCTTCATGGGGCTGATGCTGTCGCGTCTGCTCGGAGCCGTGCTCGGCTTGGCCAACGGCGGCAGCTTGATCATGATCGCGTTTGCCGGAACCGGTGCGGTGTTTTTCGGCATGGCGACGCTGTCGAGCGTGATCAAGCGCGACTTGTCGGCTCTCGGCAAATGGCTGTTTGTCGGCGCCATTGTGATTTTCGTAGCGGCAATCGCCAACGTTTTCATTCAGTCGGGCCCACTGATGCTGACGATCGCGGTGCTCGCCATTCTCGTCTTTACCGCGTTCATTCTTTATGATCTCAAGCGCGTGCGAGACGGTGAAGAGACCAACTACATCACTGCGACGCTCGGCATTTATCTGAGCCTGTACAACGTTTTCCAAAGCCTGCTCGCGTTGCTAGGCATCTTTGGCGGCGACCGCGACTAGAAGCTGTGCAAAACTACTGCGCGGACCAATCTCGCGCCTCCGGTGCTCAACGTACCTCTCGTACGCTTCCGCTCCTCGGCACGAGCTTGGCCCGCCCGCTACGTTTGTCAAAGCTTTTCTTAAGTGACCCGCGAGACTTTCTCGGCAATCACTTCGCGCAGGCTATCGACTAGCGCGCGCCGCGCCTGCACCGTCTGAACATCGGGTGTGCGTTGCGGCGCACCCCATACTGGTTGCGGGTAATGCAGGTCGTCGGCAAAGCGCGAGATCACGTGCCAGTGCAGATGCGGTGTCATGTTGCCCAGGCTGGCTAGGTTGATTTTGTGCGGCGCCAACACCTCGTGCTGCGCCGATTCGACCGCGAACACAGTCCGCATCAGGCGCATACGCTGGTCGTCATGCAGCTCGCTCATCTCGCGTACGTGATCGTTCCAGATCACGCGCACGTAGCCGGGATAATCCGGCTCGTC
>JACCSD010000006.1 GCA_013813185.1 Burkholderiaceae bacterium | reverse complement strand
GCGAGCTGATCATCGGCGACCGCCAGACCGGCAAGACCGCGGTGGCGGTCGACACGATCATCAATCAGAAAGGCAAGGACCTGATCTGCGTCTACGTCGCAATCGGTCAGAAAGCGTCGACGATTGCCACCGTGTTGCGCAAGCTCGAGCAGTACGGCGCGATGGACTACACGATCATCGTTGCGGCGTCGGCGTCGGACTCGGCGGCGATGCAGTACATCGCTCCGTACTCGGGTTGCACGATGGGCGAATATTTTCGCGACCGCGGGCAGGACGCGCTGATCATCTATGACGATCTGACCAAGCAGGCCTGGGCGTACCGGCAGGTGTCGCTGCTGCTGCGCCGCCCGCCGGGACGCGAAGCGTATCCAGGAGACGTGTTCTATCTGCATTCGCGCTTGCTCGAGCGTGCCGCCCGCGTGAACGCTGATTACGTCGAGAAGTTCACCAAGGGCGAAGTCAAGGGCAAGACCGGCTCGCTGACCGCGCTGCCGATCATCGAGACGCAGGCCGGCGACGTGACTGCGTTCGTACCGACCAATGTGATCTCGATTACCGACGGCCAGATCTTTCTCGAGACCGATCTGTTCAACGCGGGTATCCGCCCTGCAATCAACGCCGGCATTTCGGTATCGCGCGTGGGCGGCAACGCGCAGACCAAGGTCATCAAGAAGCTCGGCGGTGGAATTCGCCTGGCGCTGGCGCAGTATCGCGAGCTCGCTGCGTTCGCGCAATTTGCATCAGACCTTGACGAGGCCACTCGTAAGCAACTCGAACGCGGCCGCAGAGTGACCGAGCTGATGAAACAGCCGCAGTATCAGCCGCAGCAAGTGTGGGAAATGGCGATTACGTTGTTTGCGGTGAACAACGGGGCGTTCGACGATATCGAAATCAAGGACTGCCTGGCCGCCGAAAGGGCACTTCGCGATTTCGTCAAGACCAAACATGCTGCGCTGGTCGATCGCATCGAGTCGACCAAGGATTTGTCGAAGGAAGACGAAGCCGAATTGACCGCAGCGATTGCAGAGTTCAAGAAGTCGACGTAGTTTTATGCCAAGCACCAAAGAAATCCGCGGCAAGATCAAGAGCGTGCAAAACACGCGCAAGATCACCAAGGCGATGGAAATGGTTGCTGCGTCGAAGATGCGTAAGGCGCAGGAGCGTATGCGCCAGATTCGCCCGTACGGCGACAAGGTTCGCAACATTGTTGCGCATCTGGCGCTGGCGAATCCGGAATACCGGCATCCGTTTGTCGTCAAGCACGAGGGCAAGAAGGCCGCTGGCGTGATCCTGATCACCACCGACAAGGGTTTGTGCGGCGGACTGAATACCAACATTCAGCGCGCGGTGCTGGCGAAGGTGAAAGAGCTTTCGGGGCAGGACGTGAAAGTGCTTGCGACCGCGATCGGCAACAAGGGATTCGGTTTTCTGCAGCGGTTGAATGCGAACGTTGTCTCGCACTACGTGCAGATGGGCGACCGGCCACATATCGAGAATCTGATCGGCCCGGTCAAGGTGCTGCTCGATCAGTACGCCGAGGGCAAGCTCGACACGGTGTTCCTCGCGTACACGCGGTTCGTCAATACGATGAAGCAGGAGCCGGTGATTGAGCAACTGTTGCCGCTGACGGCCGACCGGCTGGCACAAACCGAAGAGGAAAAGCGCGCCTACTCGTGGGACTACATCTACGAGCCCGATCCACGTGCCGTGATTGACACGTTGATGGTGCGCTACGTCGAGGCGTTGATCTACCAGTCGGTCGCTGAGAACCAGGCGTCCGAGCAGAGCGCGCGCATGGTCGCGATGAAGGCGGCGTCGGATAACGCGAAGAAGTTGATCGAAGAATTGCAGCTCGTCTACAACAAGACGCGGCAGGCGGGGATTACGAAAGAAATTTCTGAAATCGTCGGCGGCGCGGCCGCGGTTAGTTAATTTACCTAGGGAAGCCGGATCGCTGCGCGACCGGCAACAAACTTATGAGCCAGGGAACTATCGTTCAGTGTATCGGCGCTGTTGTCGATATCGAATTTCCGCGCGATGCGATGCCGCATGTCTACAACGCGCTGACGCTGGATGAAGACAAGACCAACAAACTTGTCGAGCAGGGTCTGACGTTCGAAGTGCAGCAACAGCTCGGTGACGGCGTCGTGCGCACGATTGCAATGGGCTCGTCGGACGGGCTGCGGCGCGGCATGTCGGTCACCGACACCGGCAACAACATCATGGTGCCGGTCGGTCCCGGCGTTCTTGGCCGCGTGATGGACGTGCTGGGACGTCCGATCGACGAGCGTGGCCCGATTCAATCGGACGAGCTGCGCGGAATTCATCAACAGGCGCCGAAGTTCGACGAGTTGTCGCCGTCGGTCGAGCTGCTCGAGACCGGCATCAAGGTTATCGATCTGATGTGCCCGTTCGCCAAGGGCGGCAAAATCGGCCTGTTCGGCGGCGCCGGTGTCGGCAAGACCGTCACGATGCTCGAGCTGATCAACAACATCGCGACCGAGCACTCGGGGCTGTCGGTATTTGCCGGTGTTGGCGAGCGCACGCGCGAAGGCAATGACTTCTATCACGAGATGTCGGACGCCAAGGTCATCGTGCAGGAAGACCTGAGCAAATCGAAGGTTGCGATGGTGTTCGGCCAGATGAATGAACCGCCGGGCAATCGCTTGCGCGTTGGCCTGACCGGCCTGACGATGGCCGAGCGCTTTCGCGACGAAGGCCGTGACATCCTGTTCTTCGTCGACAACATCTATCGCTACACCCTCGCAGGCACCGAGGTGTCGGCGCTGCTCGGACGTATGCCCTCAGCGGTGGGATACCAACCGACGCTGGCCGAAGAGATGGGCAAGCTACAGGAGCGCATTACGTCGACCAAGGTCGGATCGATCACGTCGATCCAGGCGGTGTACGTGCCTGCCGACGATCTGACCGATCCGTCGCCGGCGACCACGTTCGGCCACCTGGACGCGACCGTCGTGCTCTCGCGCGACATTGCGGCGCTCGGTATCTATCCGGCGGTCGACCCGCTCGATTCGACTTCGCGTCAGATCGATCCGAACGTCGTCGGCGAAGAACACTACGACACCACGCGCCGGGTGCAATCGACATTGCAGCGCTATCGCGAGCTGCGCGACATCATCGCGATTCTCGGCATGGACGAGTTGTCACCCGAAGACAAACTTGCCGTGTCGCGCGCACGCAAGATTCAGCGCTTTTTGTCGCAGCCGTTCAAGGTGGCCGAGGTGTTTACCGGTTCGCCGGGCAAGTACGTCACGCTGAAGGAAACGATTCGCGGCTTCAAGATGATCGTCGATGGCGAATGCGATGCGTTGCCCGAACAGGCGTTTTACATGGTCGGCACGATCGACGAGGCGTTCGAGAAGAAAGTGCAGTAATGGCGACGATTCATGTCGACGTGGTGAGCGCCGAGGAAAGCATCTTCGCGGGTGACGCCGAGTTCGTCGCTCTGCCAGGCGAAGCGGGCGAGCTTGGCATCTATCCGCGCCACACCCCGCTGATCACGCGCATCCGCCCCGGCGTGGTGCGCATCAAGATGCCCGGCAAAGCCGAAGAAGAACAGGTGTTCGTCGCTGGCGGCATTCTCGAAGTGCAGCCGAACGTCGTCACCGTGCTGGCCGACACTGCCATTCGTGGCCATGACCTCGACGAAGCCAAGGCGCGCGACGCGCTGGCCAAAGCCGAAGAAGCGCGCAAGAACGCCGGCAGCGAGCTGGAAATTGCGAAGGTCGAAGCGGAAATGTCGGCGCTCGCGGCGCAGTTGGCGGCGATACGCAAGCTGCGCGGCAAGTAGCGCAACGCGGATAGCGCAAGCAGAACGCAGCGAACAAGGGCAGCCGCATGGCTGCCCTTTTTGCTTCTGGCGCTTCTACTACCATTGCACGGACTCTCGATATGCGCCGCCTCTCGCTATTCCTGCTGCTGCCGTTCTTTCAAGCTCACGCGCAAGACAGTGTGCAAGCGCTGGATCGCGTTGTCGTGACGGCAACGCGCACCGAGCGCGCGCAGTTTGATGTACCGGCGTCGATCGACACCCTCGATCGCGACGAGGTGCGCGATACCCACCTTAGAGTGAACCTGTCCGAGTCGCTCGTGCGCGTGCCCGGGCTGGTAATTCTTAACCGGCAAAACTACGCGCAGGACCTGCAGATCTCGGTACGCGGGTTCGGCGCGCGCTCGACGTTCGGCGTGCGCGGTGTTCGCCTTTACGTCGACGGCATTCCGGCGACGATGCCCGACGGCCAAGGCCAGGTATCGCACTTTGCATTGAACGCGGTCGACCACATCGAAGTGCTGCGCGGTCCGTTTTCTGCCTTGTATGGG
>JACCSD010000372.1 GCA_013813185.1 Burkholderiaceae bacterium | reverse complement strand
CGTGCGGCAACGGCGGGTCGATGTGCGACGCGATGCATTTTGCCGAGGAGTTGACCGGCCGTTTCCGCGATAACCGGCCGGGCTATGCGGCGCTGGCAATCAGCGACGCGAGCCATTTGTCGTGCGTCGGCAACGACTACGGCTACGACCAGGTGTTTGCCCGTTTCATCGAAGCGCACGGGCGTGCAGGCGATGTGCTGCTGGCGATTTCGACCAGTGGCACGAGCAGAAACGTGTTGTCCGCGGTCGACGTTGCGCATCGGCTTGGAATGAAGGTGATCGGGCTGACGGGGCGCGCGGCGACACCGCTGGCCGAGTCGGCAGACATCGCGATCGTGACCGCCGCAGGGCGGTACGCCGATCGTGTACAGGAACTGCACATCAAGGTGATTCACATCTTGATCGAGCTGGTGGAGCGCAGGCTTGCACCTGAGAACTATCCGTAATGCCGAAGCGCGACGATCTAAAAAGCATCCTGATCATCGGCGCCGGTCCGATCGTTATCGGGCAGGCCTGCGAGTTCGATTATTCGGGCGCGCAGGCGTGCAAGGCACTGAAGGACGAGGGCTACAAGGTCATTCTGGTCAACAGCAATCCGGCCACGATCATGACCGACCCGGAAACGGCCGATGTCACCTACATCGAGCCGATTACCTGGCAAGTCGTGGAGCGCATCATCGCCAGGGAAAAGCCGGACGCGATCCTGCCCACGATGGGCGGTCAGACCGCGCTCAATTGCGCGATGGACCTCTACAACAACGGCGTGCTCAACAAGTACGGCGTCGAGCTGATTGGTGCGTCGCCCGATGCGATCGCCAAGGCGGAAGACCGGCTGAAGTTCAAGGATGCAATGACGCGCATTGGACTTTCATCGGCACGATCAAGCATCGCCAAGTCGCTGGCCGACGCACTGACGGTGCAGGAGACTCTGGGGTTCCCGGCCGTGATCCGCCCGAGCTTCACGCTGGGCGGGACCGGCGGCGGAATCGCATACAACATGGAAGAGTTCGTCACCATTTGCCAGCGGGGTCTGGATTTATCGCCGACTCGCGAGCTACTGATCGAGGAATCGCTGATCGGCTGGAAAGAGTTCGAGATGGAGGTCGTGCGCGACAAGGCCGACAACTGCATCATCGTGTGCTCGATCGAAAACCTCGATCCGATGGGTGTGCACACGGGCGATTCGATCACCGTCGCGCCGGCGCAGACGCTGACCGACAAGGAATATCAACTGATGCGCGACGCATCGATCGCGATCCTGCGCGAGATCGGTGTGGATACCGGCGGCTCGAACGTGCAGTTTGCTGTCGATCCCAGCAATGGCCGGATGATCGTGATCGAGATGAACCCGCGCGTATCGCGCTCGTCAGCGTTGGCGTCGAAAGCGACCGGCTTTCCGATCGCCAAAGTAGCGGCGAAGCTCGCGGTCGGCTACACGCTCGACGAGTTGCGCAACGAGATCACGGGCGGAGCAACGCCAGCGTCGTTCGAGCCGACGATCGACTACGTGGTGACCAAGGTTCCGCGCTTTGCATTCGAGAAATTTCCGCAGGCCGACAATCACCTGACGACGCAGATGAAGTCGGTCGGCGAGGTGATGGCGATCGGGCGCACGTTCCAGGAGTCGTTGCAGAAGGCACTGCGCGGCCTGGAAGTCGGTTCGGACGGACTCGACGAGCATTCGAGCGATCGCGACGAGATCGTTGAAGAGATCGGCGAGCCCGGACCCGATCGCATCTGGTTCGTCGCCGACGCTTTTCGAATCGGAATGACGCTCGATGAAGTATTCGAGGAAACCGCGATCGATCCCTGGTTTCTGGCCCAGATCGAAGAGTTGGTGAAGATCGAAGGCCGAGTGAAAGGTCGGGCCCTCGCGGACTTGACGTCGGATGAGCTGCGATATCTGAAGCGCAAGGGGTTCTCCGATCGACGCCTCGCAACACTGCTGGCGACGTCTGGCTCGGACGTGCGTGCCGCGCGCCTGCGGCACGGGGTGCGTCCGGTTTACAAGCGCGTCGATACCTGCGCCGCCGAGTTCGCGACGACCACGGCCTACATGTATTCGACTTACGAGGACGAGTGCGAGGCTGAGCCCACCGATCGCAGGAAAGTAATCGTCCTCGGCGGTGGCCCGAATCGGATCGGGCAAGGCATCGAATTCGATTACTGCTGCGTGCACGCCGCGTTTGCACTGCGCGACCACGGATTCGAAACCATCATGGTCAACTGCAATCCGGAAACGGTGTCGACCGACTATGACACCTCGGACCGGCTTTACTTCGAGCCGCTGACGCTGGAAGACGTGCTCGAGATCGTCGACAAGGAAAAGCCGCTCGGCGTGATCGTTCAGTACGGCGGACAAACGCCGCTGAAGCTCGCGCGCGATCTCGAGGCCAATGGCGTGCCGATCATCGGCACGTCGCCCGATTCGATCGACATCGCGGAAGACCGTGAGCGGTTTCAGAAGTTACTGCAGCAACTCGGATTGAAGCAGCCGCCGAATCGCACCGCGCGCACCGAGGAAGACGCGCTGCGGCTCGCTGCAGAAATCGGCTATCCGCTGGTGGTGCGCCCGAGCTATGTGCTGGGCGGCCGCGCGATGGAAATCGTGCACGACGGCCGCGACCTCGAGCGCTACATGCGCGAGGCGGTCAAGGTCAGCAACGATTCACCGGTGCTGCTCGACCGCTTTCTCGACGACGCGATCGAAGTCGATGTCGATTGCATCGCCG
>JACCSD010000349.1 GCA_013813185.1 Burkholderiaceae bacterium | reverse complement strand
TTTGAGCAACCGATCGCCGAGCTCGAGGCGAAGATCGACGAGTTGCGCTTCGTGCAGGACGACTCCGCTGTCGATATCTCGGAGGAGATCGACCGCCTGCAGGAAAAGAGCGATGGGCTGCTGAAAGAGATCTACGCGAAGCTTTCGCCGTGGCAGGTGTCGCAGCTCGCCCGCCACCCGCAACGGCCGTACACGCTCGATTACGTTAACGACATCTTCACCGACTTTCACGAGCTGCACGGCGACCGGTCGTTCTCGGATGACCTGTCGATCGTCGGCGGCATGGCGCGCTTCAATGGGCAGGCGGTGATGCTGCTCGGTCACCAGAAGGGGCGCGATACCAAAGAGCGCGCACTGCGCAACTTCGGCATGAGCAAGCCGGAGGGGTACCGCAAGGCGCTGCGCCTGATGAAACTCGCCGAGAAATTCGGCTTGCCGCTGTTCACCTTCGTCGACACGCCCGGCGCGTATCCAGGCATCGACGCCGAGGAGCGCGGCCAGTCCGAAGCCATTGGACACAACTTGTACGAAATGTCGCAGCTGAAGGTGCCGGTGATTACGACGATCATCGGCGAGGGTGGATCGGGTGGTGCGCTGGCGATCGCCGTCGGTGACACCGTGCTGATGCTGCAGTATTCGACCTACTCGGTGATCTCGCCCGAAGGCTGTGCTTCGATCCTCTGGAAAAGCGCCGACAAGGCGCCGGATGCGGCCGAAGCGCTCGGGCTCACCGCGCATCGATTGAAGGCGCTTGGCGTGATCGACAAGATCATCGCCGAGCCGCTCGGAGGAGCGCATCGTGATCCGCAGCAGATGGCGGTGATGTTGAAGCGTGCCCTGGCCGATAGTTTGCGGCAGTTCCAGGGGATGAAGACCAAAGACCTGCTGGCGGCACGCCACGCGCGGCTGTTGGCATATGGCAAGTTCAAGAGCACGGTCGAAGAAAGCTAGCAGCCTGACGCAAAACGTAGCGAGCAGCCTCGAGGTTGCGGCGAGGAGCGCAGGCGTACGGGGGTACGTTGAGCACCGCAGGCGCAAGATCGAGGCGCGCAGCAGTTTTGCGCCGGGCTGCTGATCCGCTAGAGCAGCAGCTGCTCAATGTAGTCCGCGTGTCCGTCGCGCGCGCAGTCTCGCTGCTCGACGACGCCGCAGCAAAGGCGGTCGAGCCGCTGAAGCGCCAGGTTCACACACCGCGCAGGGCGGCCGCCGCCACCGTCGCACTCGCGCTTAGCGGAGGGCGCGACTCCATCGCATTGCTGGATCTCCTCGCGCGCCTTGTGGCGACGCGCGGTACCGGCATCAGGCGTGTCGTAGCGATCCATGTGCACCATGGGCTGAGCCGCAATGCCGACGCCTGGGTGGCGCACTGCGAAGCCGAATGCGCGCGCCGCGGTGTTCCGTTGATCGTTCGCCATGTGGAAGTGAAGCGGCGCGGGCGCGGCATCGAGGCGGCCGCGCGCGAAGTGCGCTACGCCGCGTTGGCCGAAGCTGCGCGTGAAGCCGACGCGCGCATCGTGATGACCGCGCACCATTGCGACGATCGACTTGAAACGTTCCTGTTGCAATGGATGCGCGGGGCCGGGTTGGACGGATTGGCCGCATTCCCCGCTGCGCGGGTTTTTGACGGCGACCTGCAGTTGCTGCGTCCTCTGGTCGACGTCGCCCGCGCCGACCTCGAGCGCTACGTCGAATTGCGCGCGCTGCCGTACATCAACGACGACAGCAACGACGACATTGCGCTGCTGCGCAACGCCGTGCGGCGCGACGTGCTGCCGCGCATCGATATGCTGCGTCCGGGCTTTCGTGCTGCGGCGGCGCGTTCGGTTGATCTGGTCGCGGAAGCGGCTGAAGCTATGCGGTCGATGGCCGCCAGCGACTACGCGGCGTGCGCAGACGGCGCACCGGCTGGCATGCTGCGGCTCGACCGTCTTGCAGCCTTGCCCGCTGCGCGGCAAAGCAGCGTGCTGCGCGCGTGGCTGGGCAGTCAGGGGCTCCAAGCGCCGAGCCGCGCGCGTCTGCTCGAGGTACTCGATCAGGCCAGCAACGCACGCAGCGATGCCAGGCTGCTGGTGCGCCTGGGCAGCCACGAGGTGCGCCGCTATCGCGGACTGCTGCTTCTTAAGCAGGCCGACGATGCGAGCCGCGATTCGTACGTGCTGCAGTGGAGAACGGAAGACGAAATACCGCTGCCGAGCTGGGGGGGCGTCCTCAGATTCGTTGCGGTGGACGGCGAAGGGTTCGACCCCGAATGGTTGCGCGCAGAGCCGCTCGAAGTCCGGCCACGCGGCGGCGGCGAGCGCTTCAAGCCGCACCCGGCTCGCCCATCGAAGACTTTGAAGCGGCTGTTCCAGGACGCCGGCATCGCCGAGTTCGAGCGTGGACGATTGCCGCTGCTATGGCGCGGCGGGCAGTTGATTTTCGTCGCGTCGCTCGGCGCCGACGTGCGCTTCACCGATCGCGACGGCGAACGCATCGTGATCGAGTGGGAGCCCGACGCAGCGCTGATCGAACACTAGCCTCTCAGCCACGCTAGCGGCTGCCTATAATCGCGCGCCGCATCGACCCCGGAGTACCCAAAGCAGCAGCATGGCGCTCATCGTTCACAAGTACGGCGGCACCTCGGTCGGATCGGTCGATCGCATCGAGAAGGTCGCGCATCGCCTTGAAAAGTGGCATCGCGCGGGCCACCAGCTGGTGGTCGTGGTGTCCGCGATGAGCGGCGAAACCAACCGCTTGATCAGTCTTGCCAAGGAAGTGCAACAGAACCCCGACGCGCGCGAGCTCGACGTCGTGGCGTCCACTGGCGAGCAGGTCACCGTCGGCTTGCTGGCGATGGCGCTGCTCGAGCGTGGACTGAAGGCGAAGAGTTATACGGGGCCGCAAGTTCATGTGCTGACCGACAGTGCGTTCAACAAGGCGCGCATCCTGAATATCGACGAGAAGAAAATTCGCGCCGATCTGGCGAGCGGAACCATCGTTGTCGTCGCCGGATTTCAGGGCGTCGATGAGCACGGCAATATCACTACTCTCGGCCGCGGCGGCTCCGACACGTCGGCTGTTGCGCTGGCAGCCGCGCTGAAAGCAGACGAGTGTTTGATCTACACCGACGTCGACGGTGTGTACACGACCGATCCGCGCATTGTTCCGGAAGCGCAGCGGCTGCACCGGATCACGTTCGAAGAGATGCTGGAGATGGCGAGTCTCGGGTCGAAGGTGCTGCAGCTGAGGTCGGTCGAGTTCGCCGGCAAGTACAAAGTACCGTTGCGGGTGCTGTCCAGCATGACTGACGCCGACACGCCACTCGAAGAAGAAGCCGCGTCGGGCACGCTGATCACGTTCGAGGAAGATATCAAAATGGAAAAGGCGGTTATCTCAGGTGTCGCGTTCGAGCGCGACGAGGCGAAGATCACGCTGACGCACGTTCCCGATCGACCCGGCATCGCGTATCAGATCCTGGGCCCGATTGCCGACGCCAATATCGACGTGGACATGATCATTCAAAACATCAGCGTCGACGGCACGACCGATTTTTCGTTCACGGTTCACCGCAACGAGTACGAGAAGGCGATCGGTGTGTTGGAGAGCAAGGTCAAGGATCACATCGGTGCCAAGCAGATCGTCGGCGACCCGAAGATCGCCAAGGTGTCCATCGTGGGTATTGGCATGCGCTCGCACGTCGGCATCGCAAGTTTGATGTTTCGTACTTTGGCCGAGGAGGGCATCAACATGCAGATGATCTCGACCAGCGAAATCAAGATTTCGGTAGTCGTCGAAGACAAGTACATGGAACTCGCAGTACGCGCATTACACAAAGCTTTCGGACTGGAGCAGGTCGCCGCGTAGCTACGTTGCTCGTCAGTACGGCAGCGACTAAACTCGCGGCCTCGCAAAGTTCGTGATTCCCGGAGGCGTGGCCGAGTGGTCGAAGGCACTCCCCTGCTAAGGGAGCATGCGCGCAAAAACGTGCATCGACGGTTCGAATCCGTCCGCCTCCGCCAGTACAGGCACATCGTTTGCGTTTAAGGC